>CAZFDX010000605.1:0-8791 GCA_964518325.1 uncultured Alcaligenaceae bacterium
GGTCATGAAGACCGATGCCGAGGTGAAAAATGCTCAACGGCGATTAGAAACCGCCAGATCGGCAGGGGTGGCCTTTCCCGCTGAGGAACTCAGGCAACGGGAAACCGAGTACGAGACCGCCCGAGCCGCTTATCGACAAGCGGTGATCGATGCCGAGACCATGCTCGCCGCTGCCCGATACCGCTATGCGATTCTTCAAACGGCCAAGCAACGCCTTGCCGATACGAAAATTTACGTTCCCGAAGCCCAAACTCCGATCCCCAAATTGGGGGCCAAAAATCCCATTCACTTGAGCGAAAAACCCGAGTTTGTTGTGGCTCATCGGAATGTCAAACCCGGTGAAATGCTCCGGATCATGCCCGGAGAAAATAATTCTCTTTTCACTTTGAGCATCAACAACCCCTTGAAGCTCATGGTTCAAATCCCCGAACGCTACAAGCCTGCAATTCAAATGGATCAGATTGCACAACTGAATATCGAGGCCTATCCCGAGGAAAATTTCTTCGGGACGGTGGTGCGTATCTCTCCGAACGTGGATAAACTCAGCCGAACCTTCACGGCCGAAATTTGGGTGGACAACAGCGATCGTCGCTTGAGTCCGGGAAATTTTTGCCGCGTCAATCTCCTGTCCGATACCCCCAGTAAAGTGAAAACCGTTCCGAAGGATTCGGTCGTTTCCTTCGCAGGGGTAAACAAAATCTTCGTGGTTCGAGAGAATCGGGCCGCCGAAGTGCAAGTGAAAATCGGAACCACCCTCGTCATCGGTGAAGGGGATTCGCGACAAAGTTGGGTCGAAGTCGAAGGAAATTTGAAAGCAGAAGATCAAGTCGTCATTGCAGGGCAAAGCCAGCTGTACGATAGTGCCCCCATTACCGTGCAACAGGTCAAAAAGATAGAGATTCCCGCTGCGAAGGAGTCGAAATGAGTATTTGGGAAATATGTATTCGTCGTCCCGTTTTCACCACCATGTTAGTGGTGGCGCCCATCGTGTTGGGGCTAGCCTCTCTGGGACGTCTGGGCGTGGAACTCTTCCCAAACGCGGATATTCCTTGGGTGATTATCACCGCAACGCAACGGGGAGCCAGCGCCGAAGAAATGGAAACGAGTGTGACCAAAGTGTTGGAAGAAGCCGCCAACACCGTTTCGGGGATCGACACGATCCGCTCGACCTCCAAGGAGGGTTACTCCCAAGTCGATATTGCCTTCAAGATAGAAAAAAATGGGGACCTCGCCGGCCAAGAGGTCGATGCCAAAATTCGGACGATCCTTTTACAGTTACCCGAAGGAACCACTCAACCCGTTATCGATAAAGTCGCCATCGATGCCTTCCCCGTTTGTACCTTGGCCGTGTCCGGAAAACGGGATGTTCGCGAAGTGACCGAAATTGCCAAAAAACGAATCAAAGAAGACCTCGAAACGCTCAACGGTGTGGGCACCGTGTTTTTGGTAGGCGGGCGAACCCGCGCGATCAATATCGTTCTCGATCCGCAAAAAATTGCCGGATTTGAAGGTCTTACCATCGACGAAATTCGGCAAACCTTGTTGAAGGAAAATCAAGAAATTCCGGGGGGCCGCGTCGATCAGGGGCAAGGGGAACTTACCCTGCGCTTCATGGCTCGGGCGGTGAACGTTAAGGATATTGAGAAACTCATCGTTGCGAATCGGAATGGACGCCCCTTGTACATCTCCGACGTCGGACGGGTCGAAGACACCAACGAAGAACCCCGTAACATGTCACGCTTATGGGTGGCTAGCAAAGACCCCACCGGAGATGCCCCCGCCGACAATGCCGTTTCGGTGATTATCCAAAAACGCTCGGGGGCGAATACCGTCGAAGTGGTGAACTCCATCAAGAAACGTCTGAAAGAAATCATCCCCACATTACCGGAAGATGTGAAGGTCGAGATCATCCGCGATCAGGCCCGCTTCGTGCAAACCTCGATCGAAGAAGTGAAAATTCACCTTCTTCTCGCCATCGTGTTGGTGAGCTTATCCATTTTGTTTTTCCTTCGGGATTGGCGGACAACGGTGATTGCGACCTTGTCGATTCCGACTTCGATTATCGCCACGTTTGCCTTCATGGACTTCATGGGCTTTTCGATCAATACCTTCACGATGTTGGGATTAATCCTTGCCGTTGGTATTGTGGTCGATGATGCGGTGGTGATTCACGAAAATATCTTTCGCCACATGGAAGAAAAAGGTTACTCCGCATGGAAAGCAGCGGGGACCGCAACGAAAGAAATCGCCCTAGCCGTCGTGGCCACGACCTTTTCGCTGGCTGTGATTTTCGCACCCATTGCCTTTATGGGCGGATTAGTCGGCCGATTCCTTTCCTGTTTTGGCTGGGTGGTCGGCTTTGCGGTCATCATGAGTATGCTGGTTTCGTTTACGATGACCCCCATGCTCTGCTCGCGCTTTCTGAAGCACATTCCGGGCCATAGCAGTAAGTCCGGTCTGATCTGGCGGATGGTCGAAGGAACCTATGTCCGCATCTTGGCTTGGTCTTTACGGAACCGGTGGTTAGTCGTGGTGCTTGCGATTGGGATATTTCTTTCCACACCGGTTTTATTCATGATCGTCGGGAAAGAATTCGTCGCCAAAGATGACCAAAGCGAACTCCAAGTGGTGATGACCCTCCCCGAAGGAACCTCCCTCTCCAAGGCCGATGCCATGATTGCCGAAGCCGAGCACCGCCTGCGCAAACTTCCGGGGGTGGCCTATACCTACTCGGTCATTGGCGAAGCGACCGGACGAACGGGTAAAGCTGCAGGTGCCGTCAACGTCGGCAACATCTATATCCGCCTTATTCCGCACGATCAACGAAACTACACCCAATTCGATGTGATGCGACAAGCTCGGGAAATCATGCAGGATTTCCCCGATTATCGCAGTTCCGTCCAAAGCGTCGATACCTCGGGTCAACGGCAATTGGCCATCGAATTGGTCATCAACGGCCCCGACATCAACCAACTCAAAAAATACTCGGACCAACTGACCAAACGCATGAAAGAACGCGGGGGGTTTGTCGATGTCGATACCAATCTCTCGATGCGCAAACCCGAGCTGCGCGTCCTTCCCAAACGTGAGGCCCTTTCGGACCTAGGGGTTTCCCTCAACAGTATCGCCACGATGGCGAATGTCCTCGTTGGGGGAGAACCCATCGGTAAATTCAAAGTTGAGGATGAACAATACGATATTTGGCTTCGGGCGGAAGAACAATATCGCTCGTCGCCGGAAGTGATTGGACAAATGTCCGTGCCTTCTTCCAAATCGGCCGACAAAGTGATCCGTTTAGATGCGGTTGCCGACTTGGTCGAAGCGGTCGGCCCCAGCACCATCACCCGTTTCGGTCGCCAACGGATGGTCGAAATCACCTGTAATCTGGAAGGGAAAGATGCCGCCACGGCCCGAAAAGAATTAGAGGAAGAACTCCAAGCCCTGAACATGTCCAGCGAGTATCGCTACTCCTTCGAGGGGAACGCGAAACTGCAACAGGAATCGAATGATAATTTCGCCGTCGGGTTCCTGTTGGCCTTTATCTTTATGTACATGATCTTGGCCGCTCAGTTCGAGAGTTTCCTCCAACCGGTCGCGATTTTGTCGGCACTTCCTTTGACCGTTCCCTTTGCCGTGTTATCGCTGATTTTCTTGCAGACGAATTTGGACCTGTTCGGCATGCTCGGGGTCTTTATGCTCTTTGGGATTGTCAAGAAGAACGGGATTCTGCAGGTGGATTATACGAACCAACTTCGCCAACAAGGGATGGATATGCGAACAGCGATTTTGGAAGCGAACCGAGCGCGACTGCGCCCCATTCTCATGACCACCGTTATGCTAGTCGCTGCCATGATCCCCATGGCCATGAGCAATGGCCCCGGTGCCAACACTCGGGCTAGTCTGGCAAAGGTCGTATTCGGCGGCCAAATCCTTTCACTCTTGTTGACCTTAATCATCACCCCCGTGACCTATTCCATTCTCGAAGGTTTTGTGGCTTGGCGGGAACGAAGAAAGGCTCGCCGAGCGGAAGAACAGGATTCGGAAACGGACTCAACTTCCTCCGAAACCGACTCAGCTTCCTCGGGGGGTTCCCGTCTCAAGGATGGCTCGGGAATGGATGCTATGGAAGAGATAACCCGCTACGACTACACTGAAAAGCCCCGCGAACAAGGCGAGAACACCCGTAAGCCAGTAGCGAGTTAAATGCCCCTGTTCATCGGTCCCGACCACTAGCCCTGCAATTAAAGCTGCGATCGCCATCACTCCATGAGTGACCGCATTCATTAGGCTGAAAAATCGTCCCCGCTCTTGGGGGGGAACCGCCTCACTAATCAAAGCCTGCGAAGGAACCATTCGGGCCGACGTAAACACCATGTAGAACGTGGCCGCCACAAGGGCGACCCCGAATGGAATTTCAGGCAGGTTCGTGAACACCACTGCCACAATCGCGGCGGTGGTTGCCACCATTCGGAAGACCCGTAATCGGCCGAGCTTATCGGTGGCCCAGCCCATAAAATTGGTCGAAACAAACGTCACCATGCCCGCTATCAGGTAGACCCATTTAATATGCTCAGGTTTTTGGCCCCCATTCTTCACCATGTAATCCGCAATAAAGGGGATCACCGAAAAGCCAGAGAACACAATCAAACTCATAAATAGGAACGCCCATAACACCGCAGGACGTTTGAGAATCGTCACCACCGATGTTTTCGGGGTTCCTTGCTGCATGTGCACACGAATTTGGGGAAGGGTCAGTAACGCTGCGATGCAAATGAGAACCGCAAAACCCGCCAAGGCCAAAAACGGCGAACCGATCGTTCCGGTCGATTCTGCAATCCCCAAACCTAAAGGAACCCCCACCACCGAGGCCACCGCAAAGCCCGACATCACCACCCCCATGGCACGGCCGCGACGCTCTGCCTGAAATAAATCCCCGACGATCGCTAACACCGACGATCCTAATACCCCGCCGAATAACCCCGCCACGGCCCGACCTGCAACGAGAATCTCGAAGCGTGAGGCAAAACCACATAAAAAGGTCCCAGCAATAAAACCTGTGAACATCACCAGCATCGACCGCTTCCGATCGAATCGATCCAGCCACAACGCACCAAACAGGCTCCCCAAAATCGCAGTGAAACCATACGCAGACAGGGCCAAGCCGAATTGTTCGGTCGATAGGTTCAGCTCCTCGCGGGTCAACGGAGCCAAGGGCATCATCAGGACAAAATCCAAGATATTGCTGAACTGCACGAAGAATAGAACCACGAGGATCATCCATTCTTGAGCAGAAAACAACGATTTCTTTTTCGTAGGAAAATCGGCACGGCCTTGGTTTGAAACCGGCTTTGCTGACCATTCGCTTTGCAGAGATTCGCTCACGGGAAATTCCCTCACGGGAGATTCACTCAGGGAGGATCGGAATACCCCCTCAACATGCGAGCTTTCTGGATTGGTGACCTCAACATGTGAGCTTTCTGGATGTGAGACTGGTTTTGAGGACGAAGAACGGGACGAGACACTCGGCGGATTGGAGTTTGATTCTTCCGCAGGACTAAAAGAAGCCATTCGATATCCGTTTAGGTTGCGTGATTCCAAAACACACAAGGGGTGAGTTCCGAACAAGGGTCGAAACTCACCCCATTATTTTTGATAGTTGGGAGAGAGTAAAAGATGCAGAGAATTTCGTTTTGGGTTGGGTTATTTCGCAGAAACTTCCGTCGAGATAGGTCGTCTCATTTCTTCCCCTTCGTAGCTCCAAAACTGAACATTCTCTTCACCGGGTTGCCAAGTGAACACGGCGGGCCTTCCATTGATACGGGTCGGAAACGCCACGCACACTTTATCTTCATCTACTAAAGCCAAGCCGAGTTCTTTCAGCTCACTGACGGCCTTTTTCAACTCTCCCTTCGCTTTGCTCAACTCATCTTGGAGTTGATAGCGTTCCTGACGTTGTTGCCAATTGAGGTTTTTTCGGTATCGTTCTAACCGCTCTTCGATCGGGGTTAGTTTGGTGATTTTTTCGGTGCAGTCCACGATGTCTCGCACGATGGCTTTCACCAAGGGCAACATTCTTCGGGCTGCGGGTAAATCGAGGGTTCTTTCACGCAGGCTACTTTGACCCATCGATCCAAATTGTCGTTTGTTTGATTCGCTCATAGGTAGTCTCCCAACTACATTATTAGGTTAACAACCAAACTCCAGTTATTTCATCATAGAACATCAACAAAGTTATCAAAAAATATCCTGTTGGTTCTATCTAACTTGATGCAGAGTTTATCGGTACGGTTCACACGATAGCAAAAATTGATCTTTTTTTGCCACCTTACCAATAAATTTCTGCCCTGACCTTGACCCACTCGGGGTCGGAACAACCAAAGTCCATTTCAACCGCTTCGAGTCGAATCCCTAACTGATAGTCCTTATCCTGAGTATCGGCAACCTTGTCCTTGGAAGAGTAATCGAAATGGCTTACATAAGGTTGTTCGTTTCAGGCTCATTATTCTTACGCTTTGTGGTTAGGGTTTTTGCGCAATTTAACGAGAGATTCCGCTAGGTTCTGCAACCCATTTTTTGCAGGAATCGGCCCCCAATACTCCCAAGAAACACAGAAGGGTTTTTCGCTCCCGAATCGACTTGAGAAAGCCGTGTGGTAACGAACTTGTCAAGAAAGGGAGCCTGCTTTTCTCGAATTTAGCGTTATCACGGGTGAGAAACCGGTGGTGTAACGAACTTGTCAAGAAAGTGAATGAGTTGGGTTATCTCTGGAGCGGTTGCATCGTCTAAATGTGTAACATCCGATTCTACCCCGACTGATCTAATAGGGTAAACCTTGCCGGTTTCAGCGGAAAATGGTAGAGAAGGTGAAACGATTTTCCCTTGCAGACCGGTTGGGCGGTTGCCAAAATAAAGATTCTAGGGGTTGCTCCACCCGCTAACTGAGGATCGCCGAATGTCATTACTACGCGCACGAATGTTCGCAGGGCTTGGGGTTGCTGCGTTGACCCTCTCAGCCGCTTTTCCCACTTTTGCACAAGTTATTATCAAACCCGGTCCCGGAATACCCGTTCCGGTCGATCCCTCGAATCCCATGAATCCTCCCAAGGATAAACCCAAAGAGGGACCCGCAGGGATTGATCTCCCGATCGACGAGAAAGCACGGGCCCGCTTCGATGCGGTTCTTTCTTACCTCAATGGGAAAGACCCCATCAATGCCCGTACTTGGGAAGACATTATCGGCGTTCTGCAAACCATGCTCGACAATGAGCAGGACCGTATCCTGCCTCCCGATAAATCTGGCGCCATGCCCTCGATTCGTCGGGAAGCCAACCGGATCATCGGGCTATTTCCTCCTGAAGGAAAACAATTTTACGAACGAATCAAAGGGCCTGATGCTCGCGAAACACTGAACAAGGCCATTGAAGAAAATAACTGGGAAGTCGTGGGCCATGTCGCTCAACGATACCTGCACACCAAAGCCGGCGCGGAAGCGAACGTCCTGATTGGCACCTACTTCTTGGATCGGGGCAAATATACCGATGCGGCCTTACGATTCCGTGACTTCTTAGCGACCCGCCCTGCCGGTGAGGAACTCCCCCCTAGCGTGCTGTTCAAAGCGGCCTTGGCCTTCAAACGTCAATCCAACGATCCGGACTTTGCTAAGAGTGCCCAAAAGTATTGGGACCTCTTTGAGAAAGCGGCCGGCAAGAACAAGGTCACGCTTGGGAACAAAGAATTCACCGTGGAAGACCTACGCCGCACATTCGATAAAGTAACGGCCACCAACAAACCCACGACCGCCGCAACCGATATTACCCGTTCGGGAATTACCCCCGACAACAACGGTCAAGGTAAGGGGGGACGCCCCTTCCTCGATAATCGATTCGTGATCGATCTGCTCAAGCCGAATTATTTCTTGGCCGTGCCCGATAAAACTCCGGCCGGTGTCACCAGCCCCGATGATCTTCGCGCCAAGGCCACCGAAAACTTCAAATGGATCGAAGGCAAACTTAAAGATGCCCTCGAAAATGCCGAACGTTTGAAACGAGCTGCCATCCCCGGCGCTCAAGCCATTGCTGCTTCGGGCAAAATCATTTTCCGAAGCTACGATGGTGTGTATTGCTTCGCCACCCGCGACGATGCCCGAACCGAAACCAAAGCAGGCGATCTAGTTTGGTTCTCGAAAGCTCAAGCGGGCTTGTTCCAACAAGTTGAAGAGCCAAACCGCCGAACTTCGACCAATACCCAATACGACCTCCTCAAGAATAACAACATGTTCGGTTTGTTGTACGAAAACTCGAACATTGGGACGTTATCGCATGACGGTCAGTATTGCTACTTGGTGGACGATATTGCCCTTCCACCGATGCCTTCGCCCGGCCAATTCGGAGCCATCGATCCTTTCACGGGTCGCCCCTACACCAACAACACGGGTCCTTTGGAACCGATGATTCGTTCCAGTCGTTTGTCCGCCGTGCAGATCGAAACAGGGAAACTGGTCTGGACGGCAGGGAAATCGATCAGCAGCCAAGGCGGGGCCGATAAAACCAATGCCCCCATCGAAGTCTCGCCCTCGGCGAGATTCCTCAGTGATGCCGTCTTCTTGGGCGCTCCGCTTCCCCTTAACGGCAAAATATACGCCATCATCGAGAAAGATGGGGGCCGCGATAGTGGCTTGTATCTGATTTGTATTGATCCGAACCTTCAGCACCCCGATCGGCATCCCCAGATTCCCTGGAGCCAATTGCTCGGGACACCCCATACCCCCATCTTCATGGATAATCCCCGCCGG
>CAZFDX010000606.1:0-3634 GCA_964518325.1 uncultured Alcaligenaceae bacterium
GTTCACGACCCAACGCATGACCGATTGTTTGTCGCAGTTGCTCGGCTTGTTCGGCCGTCAGTTCCACTGCAGAGCGAACCTTCACACGAACACGCTTGGCTTTCACATCGAGAAGGTCTCGGTAAGCCGATGCCACATGGCGTAAAAGGTTCAAACGATTTTTGTTATTCAGCACCTGAAGGAAACTATAAAGTGTTTCGCTCACTCTTCCTTTGAACACGTTTTCCAAAATGGGTGCTTTGGCATTCCGTTTCAAAACAGGAGAGGTCAGGGTATCGGCCAGTACGGGTTCTTTGTTGAGAACGTCGAACACGAGGGCCGTGAGTTCTTCACCAACTTGGTCTGCTTGGTTCCGGCTTTGTGCCACTTCCAGAAGAGCCTCGGCATAGACGACGGCCACTTGGCGAAGGCGGCTTCCTTCGTCTTCCATTCGGGAATCGGTGGTGAGATCGGCCATAAGATTCTCTTCGGGGCGAGGTCAACAAATACCTATTCAGTGTTGTAAGTTATGCTTTGCTCAAGGTCGATTTTAGATCGTTCAGGGCTTCGTCCAGCAGGCGACGATGATCCTCAGCCGAGATTTCTCGCTTGATGGTCTTCGTCGAAAGCAAGGCAGCCAGTTGCACCGATTGTTGGTACAAATCTTGCAAGGCTTGTTCCCGAGCCGTTTCGATTTCTCGACGTGCCCGATCCCGCTCGGCCTGAATCTCGGCCGTGGCTTCCGCCTTGGCCCGTTCTTTCAGGGCCGTGGCATCGCGGCGGGCTTCTTCCAGAATCGCACGAACTTCATCATTCGCCTTGGCCAAGCGAGCTTCGATCTCTTTCAAGGCCGTTTGTGCATCCGCCTTGGATTTCTCGGCATCGGCAAAGGTTTGTCGCAGGGACGCTTCTCGGGCATCGAGTCCCTTAATCATCGGTCCCCAAGCAAACTTACCGAGAATTCCTAGCAACAAAAGGAAGATGATGAAGCTATAAATCCCCAGATCGTAGCGGGTCAGACCTGCCCGTTCTTCAAACGGTGGGGTCTTATGTTCGTGATCGTGTTTATGATCGTCGGCTTTCGCGGCCCCTTCGCCTTTCGCTTCGGCAGCGGCAAAGGTAACGGGAGTCGCCCAGAAGGCCATTCCGGCGAGAAACGCGAAAGCCAAAATCCATCGGTGAAACATCGGTTTCCCTCTTGGAGTCGGTGGATAAAACAAATTTAGCTAGCGATCAGTGCTAACACCAAGCAGAACACGACCGCGATCAGAGCGGCCCCTTCGACGAGTGCCGCCAGAAGAATCATGGCCCCGCGAATGGTACCCGATTGTTCCGGTTGACGAGCGATCCCAGAAAGGGCAGCAAAGCCCACTAAACCAATCCCCAGACCGGCACCGACGATGGCCAAGCCCATACCGATCCCAGCGCCAATACCGGTGTACTTCGCGGGTTGCGCGGTAGCAGTACCACCACCCGTGGCCTGAGCGAAGACAGCATCACTCATCACAAGCAGCGCCACGACAACAAGGCAGGCTCGAAGCAAATTTTTCATGTGACCAAATACTCCAAAAGGTTCCTGTTGAATACCTTAGTGTTCGGGATGAAGCGCCATCCCCAAGAACGTCGATGTCAAAAACGTAAACACAAACGCTTGCAAGCAAGCAACAAACAATTCCAACACACTCAGGGCCGTGACCGCCAACACACTAGAGACCGTCACAGGCCAGAATAAAATTCCAGCGGCATCCGACCCCGAGGCCGCAGCCATTCCAATCATTTTGATAAACGAGAGCATCACAAACAGGGCCGTATGACCGGCCAACATATTCGCGAAAAGACGCACAGCTAGAACGATGCCGCGAATGAATGCTCCCAAAATTTCCAGAAAGAATACCCCGATCTCAATGATGGGGGCCAATATCTTCATTAAGCCCGAATCGCGGTCCAAATGAATGTAAAACGTCTTCAGGTAATTGGGGAAGCCATGTGCTGCTTTGATGCCGTGATAGTGAATCACGCAGAAGCAGATTAAGGCCAAAACCCCCGTGACGGCCAAGCTCGCGGTGGGCGATCCCATGTAGGGGATCATCCCCAACAGGTTCATCGTCAACACAAAAACAAACACCGTCCACAAGAAGGGCAAAAATCGTTTGTGATCCTCACCCAAAGTAGGAACGGCCACTTGATCGCGAATAAACAGGAGGATTGCTTCGACCCCGTTGACGAACCGGCCCCGTGGAATGCCGCCTCGGGCGATGATTCGGGCAGCGGGCACAAAAATCAACAGGATCAAGAAGAAGCCAATCAGTTCCAAGACCATGAACTTGGTAAACCACGGGGGCAGATGAAATTCCCAGCCCAAGCCGTGAATGAAGCCCCAATGAGTCGAGTCGGTGGCTTCTTCAAACGGATCGAAGGGAGCTTCGGCAGCCATGGTCAACCCTGTGGTGATGGTCTTGATTCTAAACGATAGAGAATCACCGTCTCAATCGTTAGCGTAAGTAAATAACACCCTAAACCCCAGCCCAAAAGTTCGAGCGGATGTTCTTTCACCGGAACGAGTAGGGCATAGAAAATCACACCCATTCCAAGAGAAAGTAAACCGCGAACCATAACTCCTGCTAACGCCACAAAAAGGGCAATTTGCGGAGATTTTTGTTTTACCAACAGATACACCACCAAGGTTATCGTGGCGGGTATCAGCGTGATGCCAATCGCAATCATTCCGATTTCAATTGGCATGGTGGAAAGCAGAACACTGGGCAGGTACACAATCGCCCAGATCAACAAACTTCCCACGATTAACTTGATTACGGGTTTCACTTTTCCTCGGGTTTACGGGGTTGAGTGAACCGAATCAACTGGACGAATAAGAGGAGCATCCCCAAGAATGTTCCCACGATCGTCAACCAAGGCAAGCTACCTAGGATGTAATCGAGTAACCAACCCATGAGAACCGGCCCTAACAGCATCGAAGAAATCGAATACCCAAGGGCCAAAAGCCGAGCACGCTCACGAGGGCTATCCCCGCCATCGTTTGGCTGAGCTTTCATTTTCTCACAATCTCAAGAACACACACTCTTTAGAATTGCTTAGATAGGAGGCGTGGGCAATCTCGGCAACTGACTTTGTGAAATTTTTCACAAACTTCCTGATCTGACCCCCTGCAGAAATACTTCCACGCCCCCACAGGAAATACTTTCATTTCCCTATCCGTGATCTTTTCCATACCCCCAAAAATTCATGACGTTTTGTCGTTTTGCTCATTTCAGGGCCGTTTTCCAATCCGTGATCTTTTCCATACCCCCAGAAATTCATGCTCCGCCAATAGGTCCTAGAACCTCACCCCGATTGGAACCGAACCAAGAAAGGCCGAATGTTGCCCATCTGAGGTTCGGACAATGCACTAAAGTTTCTGGATGATTGAAATGGGAGCGAATCAATTTTTATGCCTCGTTCGTTCCTTGGATGAGAAGAGCTTCAACACATCAACACATCGACATATAAAATTATCAATGTTTCTGAATGGATGAATTGGTGAATGGAAGCATGGGCGATGAGGTGGATAAGTGATGAGGTGGACGGGTAATTTGCTGGATGAGTGATGAGGTGGATGGGTGAATGAAAGAACGGACTGCATTGGCCTGTCTAGGTG
>CAZFDX010000607.1:0-3301 GCA_964518325.1 uncultured Alcaligenaceae bacterium
TTGTAGGTCTCGAGAATTTGCCGGCGGGTGGGGTCAAAAGTACTCATGCCGGCAGCGAGTTGCCCACGATTTTGCAGGTCAATAAGCATTCGCGGCATTAGTCGCGAAACGTTGCGTGGGTTCTTGTCGGGGATTAGCGGAGAGACTTCTCCACCGAGATGATAAAGGGCCGCCACACCGCATTCATGCTGCAATTCAGCCATTCTGGCATTCTCAAAAAAAACGGATTTCTTTGTCTATTATAGCGAAGGAAATCGCTTGGGGAATCTTCGTCTCAACTATTTCTTTTCTTCAATCGCATACAGATATTTTTCCCCACGCAGGTACAAGGTTTTTCCCACGGCAACCGGTGAGGCATCGAAGCTATCATCGAGTTTATTCAGAGAAACCACCTCGGGCTTATCCCCTAGGGTCAAAACGGCCGTGGTTCCATTACGATCGGCCAAGTACAAATGTCCCCCTGCAATCATGGGCGAAGAGTAGAAGCTGCTCAGTTTGGGAAGTCGTTCGCCTTCCAGTAGCACTTTTCCCGTTTTCGCATCGAGTACAGTCAGAACTGGTGTATTGGCAGCAGTGAAGTACAAGCGCCCTTCGTAGAGAATCGGGGAAGGAACATATGGTGTCCCCTTGCTGTAGCGCCAAAGAACCTGATCCTCTTTCAGTTCACCTTTGCTATTCAGCGGGACAGCGACCGCAGCGGCTCCACGATACCCACTCATGATGTAGGCCACCCCCTCAGAAACCAACGGGGAAGGAATCGCATTCACCGTCATCCCCCCGACTTCCCAAAGCACCTTCCCTTCCTTGAGGTCGTAGGAACGAATTCGATTGGTCCCGTTGATAATCACTTGGGTTTGTCCTTGATGATCCACCACGAATGGGGTATTCCAACTGGTTTTTTCGTCTCGTTGGGATTCCCATTTTGTTTTGCCCGTACTAGCATCAAGACCAATCAATTTCGAGTTGGCCTCTTGATCCCAATTCAAAACCAACGAATCGCCTTGGACGACGGGCGTCACGGCCTCGCCCCAACCAAGTCGGGAATGAATTCGGCCCAAATCTCGTTTCCAAAGCAGCTTACCCGAAAGATCGTAGGCGTAAATCCCAAATGAACCAAACGAAACATACAAACGCTTGCCATCAGTGGTGGGAGAACCGGCAGCGTAGGAATGTGTTTCGTGATGACCCTCATGAGGAACGGCTTCATTCGCGAGTTGCTTCCAAATTTCTTTACCTGTGTGACGATCGTAGCAGAACACCTCGAAGCGATAAAAGTGGTTCGGTGGAGTCGTTTTGGTTTGAAATGTCGGATCGATCTTGGGAAGCTCCTCGGGTTTGGCTAACCGGTCTGTCTTGGTGGCTGTAACGACAAATATCTGATCGCCCCAAACAATCGGCGTGGCACTCCCCTTCCCCGAAAGGGGTATCTTCCATTTGATGTTGTTTTTCTCATCCCATTTTGTAGGGGGTTGAGCCGTTTTGGGAGCGACCCCATTGGCCTGAGGGCCACGCCAAGTGGGCCAAGAATCTTCGCTATAGACCAGCGCGGTCATGGAAAAAAGAAGAAACAACAGAGAACGTAACATCCCAAAACCTCCGAGAAATCAATACACTCGACGATGACAGATCAGCCCCAACAAACTGGAATAAACTCTGAGTTTATATTTCTATGGTCAAAGGCTTGACCTGTCTGTTTCTAAAAACACCGGTGGGGAGGAATTTCCTTTCAGCTGAACGGGTTCTAAACATCACTGGTAGCGAGAAATTTCCTTTCAGCCAGATGGTTTCAAACTCCCTACCCCTGCCAACGGAAAGCCTTTTCAGCGATACGGAACGCCCATTTAGCGATAATGTGGAGAATTTCCTTTTTGGTCAGAAAACTTTTCGGAGAATTCTTGGAACCATTCCGATAATTCCCTACTCTAAGAGTTTTGTTGATCCATGATTTGATTGCTCCTCTCCCAATCAATAGAGAAGATCATGGTATATTCCGATTTCTCACATGGATCACGATACCCCGAAAAGAATTTGGGGTTAGATACTTACCTACCTTTTACCCCCGATATTAAATCGGGCGGCCCAAACTAGCTGATTCTGTCAGCTTCGATTCTTGGAGTTTGTAGACATGACACTCTCAACCCCGAAGGGGATGCTCATCGCCTGTGGTATGCTGATTGGTGGATACTTTCTGGTCCCCATGGTTTGGCACTTGGATCAATGGTCATTGGAAGACGACACAAACCCTGCACAACACATGGAAGAGATGATACCCGCTGGGAAAGAGCAATTCAGCTCACTGGAAAGGATCAGTTTGAAGGAAGACGCATTACAAGCTCTTTTGAGAGGAGAAAAGACACTTAAACAAACGGTGGAGTTGTTCTTGTGGACAAACGAACAAGACTCAAACACAATGAACTATGTTAGACGATTTTATGCTGGTCAATCCGATGAAGAACGGGTGGCTCGGCAGGTGATTTCTTTCGCGAAATTCCGGCACATGGCCAACCCCGACAAGATTCCTCAAAGTAAAATCGATGAACTCAATCGGGAATTCTCGCAAACGAATTGGCAACGTATCTCTCCTAAATAACCAAAATTCTCCACGTCGAATAGGCCCTAGTGAGTTCCCCACCTCGAACCGATCCGAACGATCGGCATTCTTGTAAAAAATGCAGTTTAATCGATTCGACGGGACCATATTTTTTGGGAACTGCGATAGACAGCCCCTTTTGAATTTTGCTAATCTGGTTTACTATGGAAGATTCACCCAGATTACCGAAAGAACTTCTTGGATTGATTGCAGAAAAATGGGGATTTTCAAGCCTGAGACCCATGCAAGCTAAGGCAATCTCTGCCATTTTGGAACGGCGTGATTCTTTGGTGATTATGCCGACAGGGGGGGGGAAATCCCTGTGCTATCAGGCACCGGCCGCCTTTCGCTCGGAGGAATTGACGGGCGTGGTTTCTCCGTTAATTGCTTTGATGAAAGATCAGGTCGATTCCCTTCGAGAAGTGAATATCTGTGCCGTGCGGATTGATAGTTCTTTGGATGAGACACAACGAAGAGAGGCATTTTATCTTTTGAATTCGCGTCAAGCCCGCCTGTTGTACGTTTCTCCCGAGAAACTTTCGAGTGATCGATTTCGAGATTACTTGGTCTCCTTGGGCGTGAAAACATTTGCCATCGATGAGGCTCATTGTATTTCTCAATGGGGGCACGACTTTCGCCCAGAATACCGCCGTTTGGCAGAACTTCGCACCGTGATCCCTCCGGCTTCTTTCCATGCCTTTACTGCAACGG
>CAZFDX010000608.1:0-4438 GCA_964518325.1 uncultured Alcaligenaceae bacterium
CGAAGTGGAAACTGTCGTGCGTGATCTTCGCCCACTGTTATTGAATCATATCATCACCTCAATAAAACGGAGTCAAAAACCTCTCCGAAAAAAATGGTCAAAAAATTGGGATAAGAATATCCTTCAACAAAAAGTGATAGAGATTCAACGTCGTGGGAAATGGATTCTTTCTAAGTTAGATAATCATTCTGTTTTAGTGACTCATTTGGGTATGACAGGTCAATTCACGGTTGTTCCTTCGATAAATCCAAAAGAAAATCACACTCATTTTATCTTTTATCTTGATAATCAAACGGAATTACGATACCGCGATATTCGCCGTTTTGGCAGTGTGACATGGTTCCCTTCCGTATCAGCATGGGAAAATTCCCTAGAAGAAAAATTAGGACCTGAACCGTTTGGGGTTTCTCCTGAGTATTGGTGGAAACAAATTAATCATTCTAGACGCAATCTTAAAGCCCTGCTACTAGATCAGTCGATTGTGGCTGGTGTGGGTAATATCTACGCCGATGAATCTTGCTTTCGTGCGAAACTCGATCCTCGACGACCGGGAATCAGTCTATCAAAGGCAGAGGCAGAGCGTCTTCGCATTGCAGTAGAAGAAGTCCTTACGATAGCAATTGAATCACGCGGGTCTACTATTCGCAATTACGTTGGTGGTTCAGGTTTGCAGGGGGAATACCAAGATCAGTTGCAAGTCTACGGTCGTGCTGGTCAATGCTGTTTTGTGTGCGGATCGATTCTGCATCATATTCGTCTTGCGGGGCGAACCACCACGTTTTGCCCCGTGTGCCAGAAAGGACCCTAGTCGATGATTTCTTGCCTGTGAGTTTTTCGTTATCGAATTTCTCGAAGGAGTTTTTATATTCAGGAGATAAACCAAATCATATAACCATGATGAGACTATTTTCGAGAGTGAAACATGGACCCAAGATTGCGGGAATATCTGAAAAAGTTACTCGATCGGGCGATTCATTCAGCGATCGGGTCGTTATTTTTCAAAATGCCTTGGCAGATCGTGTTATTGCTATTGGTTATTATGATTGGTATCGTCATTTATTTCGGGTTGTATTGACCCGTCAGAATAATTTCTTCCAAGCCTCGGCAAGGGTATCGATTTCTTCCCGTGTTCGTTTCTCGGTCACGGCAACGGAAATACAGTTTGATAACGAGGGATACCATTTTGTTAAATCGAGACCAGCAAAGATTTTTTGTTCTCGAAGTTTTTTCAAATGCTCGGTAACAGAACCTTTCGGGACGTGGACAGTGAATTCCTTGAAGAAAGGCCGATTGAATTTCAGATTCAGTCCGACCTCAGCCAGTTTCATTTGGGCATAGTGAGCTTTTCGCAAACACAGTTCTGCAGTCTCTTTCAAACCTTGTGGTCCCAAGGCGGTCAAAAATACGGCAGCCCGTAGGGCAAATAAACCTTGATTGGTGCAAATGTTACTGGTGGCTTTATCGCGTCGGATATGTTGTTCCCGAGTTTGAAGAGTGAGCACCCAACAGCGTTTACCAAATCGATCGACGGTCTGCCCGACAAGACGACCGGGAATTTTGCGAACATAATCTTGCCGACAGGCCATGATCCCCAAATAGGGGCCACCATAGCCAAGAGGGGTCCCCAAACTTTGACCTTCTGCAACGGCAATGTCGGCTCCGTACTCTCCGGGCCGTTTGAGTAAGCCAACACTAATCGGATCGAAACTGGCGATGGCCAAGGCTCCATGCTTGCGGGCAATCGCCGTGATCTCTTCCGCCTCTTCGAGGTGTCCAAAAAAGTTGGGATGTTGAACTACTACGGCAGCAATCTGATCGTTGATATTTTTTTTCAAATCGTCAGGGTCCAGAAAACCATTTAGCGTAGGGAGCGTAATGAGGGGGACATTGAGATTGGTCAAGTAAGTTTGAAGGGTCTTACGATATTCGGGATGAACACTTTCTGGAATAATCACCCCCCCCTTCCGATCAGTAATGTTCAAGGCCATGAGAACAGCTTCGGCCACGGCAGAACCTCCCTCGTAAAGAGAGGCATTTGCGACCTCCATCTCGGTCAATTGACAAATCAAAGTTTGATATTCGTAAAAGGCTTGCAGGCTGCCTTGCGAGGCTTCGGCCTGATAGGGGGTATACGCGGTGTAATACTCGCTACGGGAGGAAATGGCATCGACAACGGAGGGGATAAAATGATCGTAAGCCCCCCCCCCAAGGAAACTCAGAACATCACCAGCTGCGACGTTTTTTTGGCCGAGTTTCTTCAAGAGTTGCGAAAGTTCAATTTCGCCTAGCCCCTCGGGAATATCCAATGCTCGGTTCAATTGCAAGGATTGCGGAATCGAAGCGAATAGTTCTTCAATCGAATTGGCGCCGATCGCCTTCAACATCGCTTCTTGATCGGCGGCCGTATTCAGTAGATACACTTAATGATTCTCCAAGCGTGAGCGCGTGTCGTACTTTATTGTTAGTCGAATAACCGAAGCCCTGTCAGATTATCTAACATTCTTTTAGGAAATAATGATCGCATCAATGCCCCTCGGAAGCGAGTTGTTCATCGTAGGCGGCCTTCGTCTTGAGGTGAGCGGTACTCGCGCTGGGGTCCATTTTGATTTTAATCATCCAACCCGATCCATAAGGATCGGCATTGACCGCGCTGGGGTCACGTTCGAGGGCCACGTTTTTTTCGATCACGGTGCCGGAAACCGGTGCGTTCAAATCGAAGACCGCTTTGACCGATTCAATTTCACCAAAGGGGGTCTCGGCCTTGACGGCTTTGCCAACGCTGGGAAGCTGGATATGGGTTACGTCGGTCAATTGCTCGACGGCGTATTGGGTGATTCCCACCGTGCAAATGTCGCCTTCGATCGAAGCCCATTCATGCGATTTCGTGTACAGAAGTTTGTTCAAATCCATATAAGAATATCCTTGTCAAGAAGCACGTTTATAAAAGGGGAGGGGAACAACTTGTGCGGGTGTGGCAGTCCCGCGAATATCAACCGTGAGTTCAAGTCCCACTTGGGCCGCGTCGGGAGAGACGTAGGCCATCGCAATCGATTTTTCAAGGGTGGGCACAAACGAACCACTGGTCACGGTCCCCACATTTTGACCTTTCCACAATACTTGCGAACCTTCTCGGGCCGCCCGTTTTCCTTCCAGAATCAAACCAATGCGGCGGGGTTGTGTGGTGTCGGCCTTGTGTTTTAGGAGTTGATCTTTTCCAACGACGGTGGTCGCTTTATCGAGTTTCACCGCCCAAGCCAAACCTGCTTGAAACGGATTAATCTCTTCGTTAAGTTCGTGCCCATAAAGAGGCATGGCCGCTTCCAAGCGTAGGGTATCGCGTGCCCCTAAGCCACAAGGGGTGGCCCCTTTCTGCAGAAGGTCATCGGCCAAGGTCGAGGCCAAATCTTTGGGGACGATAATTTCTAGTCCATCCTCACCCGTGTAGCCGGTTCGCGAAACCACACATTCCGCCCCCCGATAGCGGTTGGGCATGGCAAAGTAATATCGTAATGCCGAGGGGTCTTGCTCAAATAATCCCCGAGATAATTCGAGTGCCTGTGGCCCTTGGATGGCGAGCATGGCTGTCTCAAAGGTACGATCTTCGATTTGTACCTCGCGTTTGTGAGCAAAAAAGCGGAGCCAATCGAGAATTTTCAGTCGATTCGAGGCGTTAACCACCATAGACCACGAATCGGCCCAACGGTAGACCAACACATCGTCGAGAATTCCGCCAGATTCGTTGCAGATCAACCCGTAACGAACTTGCCCCACTTTCATTTGGCTGGCATCGTTCGTATAAACGTGATCGATCAACGCAAGGGCATCTGGACCGGTGAAATTCAGGCGGGCCATGTGCGAAATATCAAATAGCCCTGCTCGATTCCGAACAGCTTTATGCTCTTCCAAAATACTGCTGTACTGGACAGGCATTTCCCAGCCGCCAAAGGGAACCATCCGCCCCTTATGTTGGATGTGCCAATCGTACAACGGCGTTCGTAACAGACTCACAACGATTCCTCAAGGGATTAAGGAGTTGTTGTAGAAACTCAATATCAGAAGGCAAATCGACTTGTGAAACGCGAATCGATCTCTGAGACTCGGATCGATTTCCAATTCAATTGGATGAATCTTGCTTCCGTACGACCTACGAGTTACCCCTCTCACCAACAGGAGAAGAATACTTTCTTCCTTGCACACATATGAGAGGGACTAGAAAAGTTTGCCTGTCCTTTTGTGTAGTCGATTTTTATTAGTTTCCTAATCGATTTTTAGAGATGCTACAAGAGATAACTCACCCACTAGAGCCTGTTATTGACTTTGGAGTCCCAAGTGTTTGATGGCAATCATAACAAAGGCAAGCCAATGCCAGCCGGCTAGCGTTTCGGCCAGTCGTTCGTAATCCCGCGTCAAGCGGCGAAATCGTCCAAGCCAGCCGAAA
>CAZFDX010000609.1:0-2405 GCA_964518325.1 uncultured Alcaligenaceae bacterium
CCACGAAGCCGACTTCAAGGGGACCAATGCCTTGCTTTATCCCCGCTTGGGAGATTATGCTCTCGTTCGACCCAAGCCCAGCGAGAAGGAACCCGCCCATTTCGAGATCATCGAGAGCGGGCTAATCGATCGCAACTGGAAATTCCCGAAAACGAAATGATACCGGAGCGCAGGCCATCTCACTGCGAAGGCAATTATTTCGAGTAAGTTCCGATTGAGTGTAGTGGTTGCAAGCGCCGCAGGTGCTTTCATCCGCTGACGATCCGGCCTCTTTGGCACGACAGCGATTTTGAAATAACTTTAGACCACAGAACGATCCCGTTTGCTTCGCCGTTTTATCGTCTCTTCTTCAACAGGAACCACCCGTTCCAATCGTTCTTGAATCGAGCGGGTATAGTCGGCAGAAAGCTCGAAGCCGAGATAATCGCGAGCTAGGCGTTTGGCAGCGGCCAACGTGGTGCCACTGCCCGCGAAGGGATCGAACACCAAATCGCCCGCATGGCTCGACACACGGATAATTCGCTCCAACAACGCCTGAGGCATTTGGCACGGATGTTCGGTCCGTTCCTTAAATGTCCCGCAAACCCGAGGCACATACCAAGTGTCGGAATGTTCTTGAAAAAAGCGATCATCTTCTTGCGGCCGTAGGACCCAAGTATCGTCGGGCAATTTGCCTCGGGGATTGGCGCGCTTGTCGGCGTAAGTGGTTTGTCGGGCCGACGGAACTCGGATGGCATCGGCATTAAAGGTGAATGCTTCCGGATTTGCGACGTAGTACAGAATGTGTGCGTGCGAGCGGTTGAACTTTTTCGTACAATTCACCCCAAAGGTATAATGCCAAACGATCCAGTTCCGCAAAGTCAGCCCCAGCTCGTCGAGCCGGATTTTTAATTCCGCGACGTACTCATCTCCAATGGCCAAATAGAACGAGCCTCGATCCGATAAAACGCGGACACATTCCTGAAGCCAGCGTTCGCACCAAGCCAAATACTCGGCCTTGCTTCGGCGATCGTCATACTCATCGTACTCGTAACCGATGTTAAACGGCGGATCGGTCACAATAAGGTCCACCTGACCCGTCGGGATTTTTTTTAGTCCCTGAAGGCAATCGAGACAATGGATCGCATTTCGTAGTTGCATGGCACCCTGATTTGAACGTATCGATTCCAATCGATCGCAATATATCAATAAAAACAGTAGTTCATCAGGTGACCGATATAGGGAACGTAACGAATTTTCGCAATAAGAAATAGTACGATTGTACCGATTAGAGAGAAAATAAGGGCATCCTCTTTCGGGGAGATGCTTAGCCCCCAACTAAGCATTTCATGATTGGTGTTGCGGGCACTTTCCCCTCGTCGATGAGGCTCTCTTACGTTGACGATCGGGCATTTCGTGGCGGGGCGAGACGACCACCTCGAAACGAAACCGCTCACACATTCCCAAAAGTAAGCGCCTGCGGGAATGCCCCCCACCCGTTTTGCAATGCACCTGAGCGATTCATGAGTTACGTCATGATTCTAATCATGAGTTACGACAGGAATTACATCATGATTCCAGAAAGCAAACCACAATGAACCAAGGTAGGTTGAATCGGTTGCGGCAAGAGGCCATTGGCTCGAAGCCAAGTCCGATATTCCTCTGCCGAGTAGGCTCGTCCTTCGGTGAGTGTGAACAACGCAGCGGAATACATGGCCAAGGCAAAAGGCCCCCCGAGGTCATCGTTCAAAAACACATCGTGAATAATCACCTGCCCCCCTTGCGGAATCGTTTGAGCACAGCGAGCCACTAGCTTTTCACACTCAGGAACATCCCAATCGTGAAGCACATTAGAAAGCAAAATGGCCTCACATTTGGGTAAGGGGTCGGCGAACATATCACCGGAATGCAAAAGCAAACGATCGGCAACCCCGTAAGCCTGAGCCATTTCCGCAGCGACCTTGAGAACTTGAGGATGGTCGAAGACGATGGCTTTCAGATGGGGATATTTTTGTAAACAGGCAATCGAGTAAATGCCGGTCCCCCCCCCCAAATCGAGAAGGGTTCGGGTTTGGGCCAAATCGATTCGGGCAGCCAAACTGGGGGCGACATTCTTGGCCCGACCCGCTAAAGCCAACGTCAACCGGCGAGCCGATTGCTCTTGCTCCATTGCCGAGCTGACCCCTTCGCGAAAGATAAAGGCTGCCCCCGAATCTTCTTCCCGATTCTTCATGGGCTGATTGGTTTGCAGGCATCTAGCCATCGCCCGTACTTGGGGGGCATCGGCCACCAAGCCCACATAGCCACCAACCTCAAAATACTCCCCGACCACCAAATGTACTGCGGCCGCCGCAGAAGGGACATACCAACCTTGTTACAGCCACACAACCCCCATCGAGCGAAGGGCCGTCAAAAAAACACGAGCA
>CAZFDX010000610.1:0-2755 GCA_964518325.1 uncultured Alcaligenaceae bacterium
CGCAGCGATTAACCGATGCCCAACGCCGTGATCCTAAGAAAGTCACCCTTCCCCCGTTCTATCCCGACACGCCCGAAGTCCGCAGAGAGGTGGCCAATTATCACGAAAACATCACCGCGATGGATTATCTGGTCGAAGAAGTTCTGAAATGGCTCGATGAACATAAGCTCAGCGAAAATACGGTTGTGTTCTTTTTTGGCGATCACGGGCGAGGAATGCCCCGTTACAAACGCTGGCCCTATGAGACGGGCTTGAAAGTCCCGTTTCTGGTTCGTTGGCCCGGTCACATCAAACCCAACACCGTGCGGGATGACCTCGTAGAATTCATCGATTTTGCTCCCACGATCTTAAAGCTCGCAGGGGTCAAAATTCCTCCTCAAATGATAGGGCGACCTTTTCTGGGCAACGATTTTCCTGAACGGAAATATGTCTTTGCTGCCCGAGATCGGATGGATGAAACATTTGACCGTATTCGCACCGTGCGCGATTCCCGCTATCGCTACATCCGCAATTATTATCCCGAATTACCCTATGCCCAACACATCCTCTACATGGATGAAATGAAGACGATGCAGGCTTGGCGGAAAGCCTTTGCCGAAGGTAAACTCAACGAGGTCCAAAAACTCTTCTTTGCTGAGAAGAAACCGAAGGAGGAACTGTACGATACCGAGGCGGACCCCTACGAAATCAAAAATTTGGTGGACGATCCCCGTTATGCCAAAAAACTTCAAGAGCTTCGCGATCGCTTGGATCAATGGGAGAAAGAAACCAAAGATTTGGGCAGCATCCCTGAAACCGAGTTGATTAAACAGAAATTGGTCGTCGATAAAATCAGCACCGAATATGCCGAGCGAATCCGGCAGCATCCCGCTGGTTCAAAGGCTCATTATCTTCCTCGCGAATTGATCCCGAAAAAACCAGAGTGATCGACCCTTTCTCCATTCTTTTCAGATGTACTTCCTCGCGTTGAACATGGGACTTGCCCTAGCCCACTAGAATCCCACAAAAAGTTGAATTTGATTCGGGCTACCTGTCGATAAAAACCCAACTATGAATCGCTTTCTTTCGTTTCTGGCCCTGTTCACTGGCTTTGCTCTCTTGGTGTTATTTATTACCGTTGGGGCAGGCTATTTTAGTAAACCCCCTAAGGAACCTGGGGATGATACGACTTTGGATGATTTGATCGAGTTCATTCAAAAATCGACCGCAGGAGAATTGGTTTCGATTCACGAAGACCTTGCGGAAATGACCGCCGCGAGTACATTTCGCATGACCGATGAGCAGCGGAAGAATTTGCGGCAATCCCCTACTTCGACCACACAGATCAAGACCCAACTGACACAGATTCCCGAACTCAATGCCGTCATCAAAACCTATGGGCGCAGCGGCGAACTTTCGCCTTTTGCGTTTGTGGATGAGAAGCGCCAGAATTTCTTAAAGGAAATTCTGGGCGATTCCCTCTCTCCGCAACAAATCATTCAACATCGGCAACGACTCACTAAGGTCATTTCGGCGTTTAACTATATCCGCGACCAAGACGAGTGGAACATCAAGGTTTCCGGTGGGGGGGACCCGCCACCTTTGTGGCTGATGAAGACAATTAGCAAACCGACCCAAATGATTGAAACGCATCCACAACCGCGTCTTTATCTGAAGCCGGCCGTGCCCTGTTTTTCCAATGAGGATGCCGATGCCTTGCAATTGATTAGCGATTACCACAATAGCGAACCTTTCACTAAAGCGTTCCCCAAAGCGAAATTTCCCAAGCTCTACGATCGGAACGGGAAGATTCCACCGTTTCCCACCGCAGCAGTGAAGGCGTATCGTACAGAGATGGAAAAGGTCATTTTGCTCGATCGGGCCGAACTTTTCCCCGATGGAAAACCCCCTGAGGAATACGCCAAAGCCGTTGATGAAATTCTGGATCGATTCCGAGCCTATCTCAATACCCTCGCTGAATTGGAATGATTCCCACCCAAACCAAATGGGAATGATTCATTTCCTTAGCCAAATGGGAATGATTCACACCCTTAACCGAAAAGGAATGAGCGTGAAGATTCAGCTCTCCCTTTGTTGCATGGGGTTCTCACATCCAATGGGGTACTCACGTCCCTTCATCGCAACCTGTTGACCAAAGGCATGGCAGCTTATCTGTCGTGGGGGTTCCGCATTCTGTTTAATCGGGGGAGTTTGGCGAATTGGTAACGATTTTTCCCATTGCCGGAACGGGAACGATCGCAGCGGATTCGATTCTTCTCGGGGCCTTGTTTCGATTCTGACGATTTTCAAGAATGTGAAATTCTTTCTCCAAAGGAACACCATGCGTTGGCTCTATTTATTGAGTTTCTGGACCGTTACAGTGGCCTTGGCGGCTCCGAGTTCTGTGCAGGCCCAGAAGGTCAACCTCACGGAAACTCACACCGTCGGCGATTATTACAAAATCTCGACCCTGACGACTTTGACGGGCACCTTAAAAGTGATCCGCGAAGGTCGCACCGTCCCGCTCGATCTACAAGCGAAAAACGAACATAAATGGATCGAGAAAGAGTTAGACGTTCAAGAGAATTTACCTCGCAAAGTGGCCCGATATTATGAATCGACCCAATGTACTGCGCCGTGGGCCAAAACCTAGAACGAGAGGAGTTTACCGGCCAACACATCGTTCATCGTTGCTCAGCGATTTGGCGATAACCACTTGTGTTATGCTCCGGTGGCTCACTGAACGAAGTCGGTATTAGAAATCGTCTAGGAGAAT
>CAZFDX010000611.1:0-4006 GCA_964518325.1 uncultured Alcaligenaceae bacterium
ACTGTCAGGGCAACTGATGGGTGCTTTAATTATTTGCCTATTTGGACTTTTAGCAACCACACCCAAGGAAATCTCTTGGCAAAGAGCCTTGGGCTGCCTGCTCGCTATGGCCGGCGCCGCTTTAGTCGCTTTGCAAGCCGACTAAGTGCCGAGGAACCATCACCGGTTCCTTTTGACTTCTCGTTCCGACTTAAGATAATACCTACCATGCGCACCAACCTATTCCAACTCCTTCGCTGATTTGATTTATGTCCCTAGATGAAGAGGTTCTGGTTATCCCTGCCGCTCACTTTCGGAGTGTGGGTGAATTTCATGGCTTTCGTCCTGCCGATGCCGACTCGATCCGTCGGTTAATGAACCCGCAGGTAATGACATTTCTGCCACGTCAACAGGCAGAAACCAACCCCGACTATAAACAGCTGATTCCATATGTGGTGCTGGCATCACAGGGAGAAATTTTTCATTACAATCGTGGCATTCAAGGAACGGAAACTCGGTTGCAATCGTTACGGAGTATCGGCATCGGCGGCCATATCACCAAACAAGATCAGAATGAAACGGGTGATTTATACCGTATGGGGATGCTCCGAGAATTGAACGAAGAGGTCGAAATTTTGACCCCGTACCAAGAGGAGTTTTTGGGGTTCATTTACGATGGACGAACCGAAGTGGGACAGGTTCATATCGGGGTGGTCCATTTATTGGAACTGGAGGAACGTCTGGCTTTCGCGAAAGAAGAGGGGATTTCCGAATCGGGTTTTGCACCTTTGAAGGAGTTATTGAAATATCGTGATCAATTTGAAACGTGGTCCCAGTTCGCCTTGGATGAAATCGCCAAACGATACCGAATCTAACAATCCGCAATAGCGATCCCAATGTGCTTCCCGCTGGAATCAAGGCTTGCTCTGCAAGCAATATCGTTCGATAACACTTCGTCGATATGCCCCTATTGCATTCATGGCCATTCCCAAACGGCTTGAATACTCCTCGTTGTGTATCGAGATTCCTGAAACACGAAGAGCAACGGGCTTTCTGAAATAAAACGGTTAGAAATTCCGGACTTGATCGGTCGAGAAAATCTCGCTATTGTTCTCAAGTTCGGCGTGCAGATTGCCGACAAGGATGGGCCTTTGAGGGATATTCTCGGATGAAATTCCAGACCAAATGGCTGATTCGTACCATCGGTGCGGTCTTGCTAGCTGTGATTGGGCTGGCAGGCATTTGGTTATACGGGCGAATGAAACCGGAAGAGGTTCGGGCACAGGTCTTAGCCCGACTGCAAGAAAAATTCCAAGGCGCCGAAATCGAAGTCGGCTCGGCACGGCTTCGTTTAGTGGGCGATATTGTTGTTAGCGAATTACGAATTATTCGTCGGGGGGACCCGAATCGCACACCGATTCTCTATGTATCGGAAGCGATTGTTCGACCCGATAAAGCAGAACTCGCTAACGGTCGGGTCGCAATTCGGAAAGTGGAACTTAATAATGCTCATATTCGCCTTGAACGTGATACACAAAAAAAATGGAATTGGGAGGGAATTAAACCGGTATCAACTTCAGATCACGAAACAAGCCCTGCGATACTTCTCAGAAATACAAAATTCGAGATCATCGATCGGGCTATGGGAAGCACACCCGTTTTTGAAGCATTCAATATCGAAGGAAATATATTAAATAATCCCTCGACGGTGATGGATATTGATGTGAATGGAAGCCTCATTGATAATGGATTTTTTCAAATCAAGGCCAAAATCGAAAAAGGGGTAGGGGCATCCTTTGCAGGTGATATTCAAGGAATTACCCTTGGACCGAAGTGGTCCTGTATTGTGGGCGAATTTTCAGAAGAAGCGAGTGAATTTCTCAATTCTGTTTCAGGAAAAATAGGGATCAAAGGTCAAGGGACTTGGCGACCCAATCGAAAGCCAGAAATTGGTTATGAAACAACCGTAACCCTGACCCATGGCCGTATTTCCCATCCCGATTTGCCAGAGAATTTCGATAATCTTGCAGGGGTGATCTGTTTGAAAGATGGTGAAATTAAAGTGAATTCCCTAACGGGGAATGTTCGAGGAGCGAAATTTTCGGCTAGCCTTGATATTGATCCTCCGATTCATGGTGAATATCTTCGTGATTTTGAACATCGAATCAAGCGAGTTTCCACACAAATTGAAGGGCTTGCATTCAGTGAAGAATTATTAACAAAATTTGGCCGTGATGGTGCCGATATTTATCGTCAATTTCAACCCAATGGTTTGGCAGATGTTCGATTTGATTTAGAGAGAACCTCCTTAGGGGTTTCCCGTAAAGTAATTGTCAAACCCAAAGGATTAAAAGGTCTCTGCGAAGATTTCAAGTATCCCGTTGAGGATGTGGTCGGTACAGTGGAATATATTCTGGATGATGGGAAACCCCAAAGATTCAATGTCGATTTATCGGGCACTGCCAAGGGGAAACCCGTCGCACTGAAAGGACGCATCATTGGGAAACCGCGAGAAAACGATATTGATTTAGTTCTCACGGGGCAACAAATTGTGTTAGATGAAACACTTTTGCAGGCCCTAGAACCCCCCTATCCCAAATTTATTCAATCTCTGAATGCAAGTGCAACGGGTGACGTGGTCGCTCGTATCCGACATAACGAAACAATCCGGAAAGATCATGGCCCCACTGTATTCGATAATGAATTTGATATTCGCGTGGTGGAAGGAAAAATAAATTATGATGAATTTCCCTACCCGTTGAGTGAACTTCGGGGGGAAATTTATATCCGCACAGTGCCCCCATATCCCACTTCGACGCCGGGCTTACCAGGTCAACCCCCTCAAGCAGCAATTGGTGAAATTGGCTCTCTGGAATTCAAAAATTTCACAGCGCGGGGACCAAATGGGACACGCCTCAAAATTCATGGTTCCAAAAAACCGGCAACGGGTGGAATGATTTTAGCAATGCGGATTGATGCAGAAGGGTTAAATTTAGATCGAAATCTTTATAAGGCCCTCAGTGCAATCAACATGACTAATTCTTGGAATCTGATTGAACCGACGGGGCGAATGAACGCCACTATTGATGTGCGGATTCATGATCGACAAATTCCGGGGGAACCTTCTGTACCGATTAATCCTGCCAAAGATATTGAACTGGCCATGGCCCTTTCGGGGTTGACGGTAAAACCAACCTTTTTCCCCTATCGATTAACGGATGTGGCAGGAAAAATTGCCTTTCGAGGGGGTAAGGTCGATCTTGTGGATTTTACTGCAAGGCATAATCAAACAAAACTAGAATTACCCCGTGCAGAAATTCGTTTACCTCAAAGTGGTGGATACTATGCTAGCCTCAATAATTTGTATGTTGAATCTTTATTCACCGATCATGATTTATTAGCAGCCTTGCCTAAAAAACTTCAAGATGCATTATCATCTTTGGATATAAATGGTCCGATCACAGTTAAATTTTCTCAACTGATTGTATCGAATCATGAGAAAGATGATGTGAGACCTGCCACGCCTATTCCCGCATCGCGGCCCGGTTCTAATACAAAATCAGTTCAAGAACACTCGGACCGGCTTCCTGTGATTTATTGGAAGACCACAGTGAATCTTTTTAATAACAGTCTGAATACGGGTATTCCTTGGACCAATGTGACGGGCCAAATTAGTTCCGAAGGGATTTATGAACGTGATAAATTAGGTGTCGTTAAAGGGACGATTGGCATTGATCGCGCCTTGATCCTAAAACAACCATTTGAAATGGTATCCGATGAATTTGGTGTCGATCCCAATCGCCCTGATATTATCCTGATTGAACATATCACAGCCCGACTTTATGGGGGTCGCGTTACTGGAGAATCTCGTATTCACATTGCCTCTCCGGTACGATTTAATTTAGTCTTAACGGGACCCCGATTACGATTAGAAGCATTTGCCAAAATTAACAAACTGGGTAAAGCTCGACTCGAAGGGGTAGCCACGGCGAACATCGTACTCGGAAACTCGCTTGAACCACTCCCC
>CAZFDX010000612.1:0-4982 GCA_964518325.1 uncultured Alcaligenaceae bacterium
GAGGATCAGGCTTATGTTTCAAAATTTGCTCGGGTGCCATGTAACTTGGGGTTCCTTTAGGCTTTTTCTGACGATAAAAAAGGGCCGCCAGACCGGTCGGTATTTTTTTCGAGATAGCAAAATCGATGATTTTCAATTGCCCTGCAGCATTGACGAGGAAATTATCTGGCTTGCCGTCGCAATGGACCATTTTATTTCCATGCATGTAAGCCAACCCTGTAGCTGCCTGCCGGAATATCGCTCGGGCGTGTTCACGAATGAACTTTTCATCCTTAGCCATCAACCTGGTTCGCAAAGCCCCAGAGGGGAAATATTCCATAATAAAGTGAGGTGTTTCCTTACTCTCGTTAATCTTAACGATGTGAATGATGTTCTCGTGACGAAGTTTAATGCCGATTCTCGCTTCGTTAAATAGGGCCGCCCTCACCTCTTGTTTCCGAGCCGCTTCGGGCAGTAAAACTTTCATGGCAAAATGCCGGTTACTATGTGGTTCGACCACTTCAAATACTTGTGAGACCGTACCGGATTGTAATAGTGAACGGAGTCGATAACCACCGATCACTTCGTTGACTTCTGGCACAACTTACCTCAATAAATAAGGGATGAAATCGAATCCTAAGAGAGTATTTTACCAGTATTCTTCAAAATGGATATTGCCACGAATCTTCGCAGCCGAATTATCGCTCTGAAAACCCAGATTTTCCAGTATCTCGATCACTCCTTGGGGTTGGGGATACTCTCTCTGATTGGTTTGTGGATTCTTAATTGGAACCCCAATCATACTCGGATTTCCGCAGAGATAGACATGGGTTTTCTCGGGGTCTAACTTTCCACCAAGTAACTCAGCAAGTTGACCGGTTCGGATGAGGTCTTGAATATAAAATTTCTTTGAAGACTGGGTATTCTCTCGGGTGGTCAAAGGGAGATAGGTGTAATTGGGGAACTTTTTCATCACTTGGTTATGAATGTCCAAGTAACCTAGGTCCTTCTTGTAACGGACACAATTGACGTGAACAATCGGGGCAGAATGTCCTTTATGTAGAAGTTCCCAAATCATGTAGTTATGAGGTGCTTCTCCCGTCCCTGTTCCAAGGAAAATAATCGTATCCTCAGGTTTCGTATATTCCAGTGTATAATGCCCCGTAATTCTCTCACCGACGTTCAGTCGTTCCCCTTCCCGAAGCATAAATAATCGGGGAGTCAAGGCAGGGGGTTTTTGAGGATTTGAGCCTTCGCGAACGAGGGTAATATAGAACTCCAGAAAGGTTTTATGTGGCTCTGGGATCAACTCTCCATTTTCGAGTATTGAATGCGATAGAGAATAGGCCCGCCGCACGAGTTTAGCCTCATCGCTTTCACTCAGATTTTCCTCTTGGCAACCCGGAAAACGTGGTTCCCAATTCCCTAAGCCCAAAGAACAGTATTGCCCTGCCCGATGAGGCATGATTGGGAAATCGGGTTGAACCCGTAGGATCATGAGTTCCGGATGGGGTTTACGGATAGAAATTACGGTACCATTGTACCGACGAGCGCGAGCCTCGGTGACCTCTTCAGGTGACATGTTCTGTTATTTGGGTTATTTGGAAATTAGGGCGAATAAATGACGTTACTTATTTAATTCCATGATGGTCTTTTGAAGATATTTTACACAGGCTTCAACATCTTTTGTTGGTTCTTTCGGATTGGCTTCATACTCAATGGCGATGTAGCCTCCAAATTTCACTTCTTGCAATGCTTTCAGAACCTCGGCGACCTTGAGTTCGCCCCCTTCTGTTCCAAAGATCACATCGGTCTTTTTCTTATTATCATGATCTTTCAAATGTAAACCGAAGTTACGTTTACCCATCAATTTGACTTGTTTGGCCACATCTAAATGAACATCTAATTGTGCCATCCGAATCAAGTGGGCGGTATCCAAACAGGTACCAATCAGCTCATGATGATCTTTGATGGCTTCGAGGATATTTTCGGCTGACCACCAACGATGTCGATTGCCCTTGCCAACGGGACCATGAGGATGAATGGCAATCGAAATTTTGTATTCCGCAACTAACTTATCAAGGCTATCAAAGCTATCGGGGTCTGGATCGGCCGAGAAATGTTTGATACCCAGCGAAGCACCAAAATCGAAGAGCTTTTTATTGTCATCGGTGTTTTTGGTAAATCGTTCGACACCGAAAGCAACTGGTTTGACGCCGTATTCGTTACAGAGTTTCAGAACGGTCTTCACTTGCTCGGGGGTGGAATTTGTGGGAATATGCCCTCGATAAAATTCGGCGTTGGTGATACCGAGGTCTTTGAATTTCTTAAGCGTCTGCTCAAGATTAAACTCTCGGAAGGTGTAACTCTGAATCCCAACGGTGAAAGGAGAAAAAGGCGATTTTTCTTCGGCCAATGTTCTGTTATGGACTAAGGGTAGGAGTAAACTCCCAGCACTTAAGCGTAAAAAATCGCGTCGATGGAAGAGGTTCATCTCATTATTCCTTTAAGGGAGAAGATATGCCTATTCTCAGAATCAACGTAAAATTGACTAGCCTGAATTTGTGCGGGATCGGGTGAGATTTTTGCTTATTTTTTGCTTTTGGCGTTTTCGTTCCAGATTCTCACTTTGGACCTTGCTTAGTTCTGGTTGGTTTTGAAGAGTTTTTCGATTTCTTCATCCTTGAGTGTTTCTCTTCCACTATCCTCATCGATAATCAACGCAACCTGACTTGGGGTAACAAAGACGATTCGGTTACCGAGCTGATAAACCTCTTTGAGTTTTGGATATTTCTCCAAAAGTTTGAAGTAGGCATCGCTTTGTGATTTGATCGAAATGGTCTCCATCTTGGGGGTAAAGCCTTCGTCAATCCAAACACCTGCAACTTCGATACAATTCCGACCATAAACAAATCGACTCGCGGAAGCCGTTAATCGTTCTTGAGAGCGAAGGGTATTGGCACACTGTGCTAAATCCACACCTACTGCCCCTACCTGATTCTTTCGATAATCCCCCTTCGTAAAATCATTTTTCGCTGCTTGGAAGTTACGAAGTTTAGAAAGTTCGTCTCGCACTTCACGTTCTGCTTCTTGGACGAGTCTGAGACTTTCTTCAGCTCTCTTGGGGTCTTTCTTTGCGAGTTCTTGCTGTTCTTTTAGAGCCTTGTCAAGGTTCTGTTTCAATCGATTGAGACGATCCTCTTCAAAACCTCCACGTTGCTGGGTGGTGCCCTTCTCCGCAATTTTTCGAGCAAGCGATTCCAAGTTGGCATCTTGAGAAAGTCCCGTCATATCTCGAAGAAAATCAACGGGTGCTTTCGGAGGAGCCACGCCGCTTGGAAGTTTCCCTGCTCCGCCCAGCCCTTCGCCGAAGTTAGGTCGGGCGATCGCACCGGGTGGCGGTACCAGCACCGAATCCGGCACCACCAGATAGCTTGTGTAAGGGGTGGCGATTCCATATTTCTTGGCCAAGGCAATCATCTCCTCCATGAGTTCCTTCTGTTCTCCATTCAAGCGAATCTGATCGAGGAGAAAACCCACTTTTCGACGTGCCCAAAGTGCTTCAACAAACTCATGGCCATCGTTATCTGTCTTTCCAGCAAAGGTCACATCGTAGGCGAATTCCTTTGTTTCTTTTCCGATCTGACCTGTCAATTTGACTGCAACCGGACCACTTCCCGAGTATTTACCAATCACAACCAATTGAGTACCAAAGAAGAGATCGGGCAATGTCGTGGGATACATCTCGTAAAGTTTAACGTCACCCGTTACCGTTAATTTGGGATTGGCCAACACAGGGTGAGAAATCTTTCCGTAGAGGCTGGCCACCTTCATTTCAATATCTTCCGCAGGGCGGACGTAAGTACTCACTGCCTTCGTTTGTTCGGCAAGCTGATCCAACATGGCAGCATTCACATCATCCCCAACACCGAAGGTAAAAATACGAGTGTTCGAAGTGTTCTTGCTCTCAACATTCTTGAGAATTTTTTCCGGTTTCATCTCGCCGATTGTGGGTTGACCATCGGTAAAGAAGACCATCGTGAAAGGACGAGTCGCGTTCGAGGGTTCCCGCAAGTCGAGGGCGGTATCCAATGCGGCTTGGATGGCCGTCCCCCCCCCTGCCTTGAGGCTATCGACCCATTTTTTGGCATTCTCAAGTTGTTCCGAACTAGCCTCAACGAGATTATCCCGATATTTACGCACATTCGTACTAAAGGTTACGATGGCAAATCGATCCTGACTGCGAAGATTATCCAAACAATGTTTCAACGCTTTCTTCGCTTGATCCATCTTCACAGCATCCATACTCCCCGAGGTATCGAGAACCAACACAAGGTCACGCGGAACGCTCGTATTTTTATTCGATTCTAAATCCGGTGAGATGAGCAACATGAAGTAGCCGTCTTCTTTTGTGATGGGTCGATACATGAGAGGGGTCAGCCCGATCTCCTTATCACTGACCGAGTAGAAAACTTGAAAGTCCTTATCCAAGAGTGCTTGGTTCTTCTCGAATTGGAATTGAACTTCTTTATCGCTTAACCGAGTTTGTTTTATGGCATGTGTGGGGCTATAGAGATTTTGAATTGGGCTTTGGGCTTTGACGGTGGCTTTGACAGTAAAATCTTCGAGGGTTTTAGCTGCCTTCCCGCTCACCTTCAGAGGATAAATATACTCAATGACCCCATTATCTTTGGTTGCGATCGATTTATATGAAATTTTTACCTTCTGATCGGACTTGGGAAGAACAGGAAAAACCCGAAGACGCATCATCCCATTTCCAAGATATTCTAACAAACCGGAGTCTTGAGTACGCCGTACAATATCGTTGTAAATTTTGCTGGCCGGTTTGGAATAGAGCAATTCCCAGCCCGGCTCCTTCACATCAACCCACATGGTAAATTTGTCCACACTAGCCCCGTTCGGAATCGGGACACTGTCTGTTGCTTCATGTTCTCGATCGTGATGATTTCGTAATGAGTGTTTTAACGTTGGCATCGCCTCTT
>CAZFDX010000613.1:0-2382 GCA_964518325.1 uncultured Alcaligenaceae bacterium
CCCCAAAATCATCCCGATATTCCCGAATAAATACATCGAGAGAGGATGATGCGCCTGCGTACATTCTTGATGAGTGCGGGAAAGAAACAGCATCGCCAAGTTGCAGGTGACTAACATTCCTAACCACATCCCCCAATGAGAAAAATCGCCTTTCAACACCGCTAAGCAGTGGCAGCATTTTTCGCAAGAAAGCACAGCAAAGTTCAAATCGTACCACCAACCTAGGGTCATGCCCAAATTCCCGAAAGTGAGCATGCCAATGGCCATATCCCAAACATGTTCTAACCGAGGTGTGCGGTGCCAAACCCACGCCAGAAAAATCCCTGCCCCGAAAAAGCCAATGCAGAAAAGCCAAAATGCCTCACCGGTCACCCCGAGCAGGCGGGCTAAAATCGGCCCTTGCAACGTCAGCGCTAAAGCATGAATCGTGGCAGGAATCAGCTGGCGCACTTGTTGCAACTGCGAAGAAAACGAGGCTGAAACGGGTCGATTGGGTAAACGAATCGGCTGGGCAGAACGAGTGATGGCCGTTGCATACCACGTCACCACGAGACTCGAAACGGTCATAAGCAACACTGCCAGCACCGGATGAATCAGCCCGCAGGCAGCAAGGGTGACCCCCACCCCGTTATAAAGCAACGCAAGGAGAAAACTCCGTTTCAAGATCGCATCGGTTTGGCGGGCCAAGCGGATCAATTCCGGAATCGTCGGAAGCGACCTTGTGGCAATGGTAATATCGGCCTGATGAACCGCCAAAGGCGATCCAGAAATCAGGGCAATCCCCACATCAGCCCGAGCAATCGCAGGGGCATCGTTCATTCCGTCGCCCACGAAAATCGTGGTTTGCCCTGCTTGCTGCCGACGAGCAATTTCTTCTTCTTTATGACGGGGGAGCAACTCGGCCCGAGTCTGCGGGAGGTTCCATGCCAAGGCACGGGCCGCCGAATCCCCTGTGAGAATCCCCACTTCCAAGCCAAGCGCTTGACATTCGCGAATCAAACGGGGCGCCTGTTCATCAAGCGATTCACTTAAGCTAATCGCTGCCGACAATTCCCCATCGACACGCACCCCAATCCATTGGATTCTAGGGTCTGCTCCCCGCTCAGCTATTCTGGCATTCGCTTCCCGCTCCGCTATTCCAGCGTTAAGTCCCCTCTCGTGAATTTCAGGCAATTCCGATTGTTTCACTGAGCTAGGCGTCCATTCGTTCTCAGTCAGTTTGCCTACCTGTACACGATAGGTCCGGCCCTTTTCCTCTAAAGAACATTCTAAGCCCTGTGCGGGTATATAATGATAATCGAGAATGTGGACCGAGTCCGATCTTTCCCCCAAGGCAAAGGGTTTAGCAAAAGGATGTTGGCTCTTTTCTTGAATGACGGCTAACCAGCGTCTTAAGGTCGATTCGGGGATTTTCCCAAAGGTGTGAAATTCTCGAATCACAGGATCGATCCGCGAGAGTGTCCCCGTTTTGTCGAAACCAATCCAATCGGCCCGCGCGAGTGATTCGATCACCTCGGTCCGATGCACAATCACTCCTTGTGATGCCAAGCGTGCCAACATCGACCAAATGGCTAACGGTGTGGCCAACCCCAAGGCACACGGGCAAGCCACTAATAGCACCGACATGGCATGATACAACCCCACCGACCAACCTTCTTGGTAAGTCCAAAATACAAATGTTCCGCCCGCGATCGTTATCAAAAGGGGAACCAAAATTTGGGCCAATTGGTTGATAAATTTGTCCATTCGGGTCGGTTGAGAACTCACCCGTTGCAACAGTTGCATGATTTGATCGATTTCCCGATTGGTCCCCGTGGCGCTGGAACGAACCACAAGGAGCGCATCGTGATTGATCGAGCCGGCCAGCACCGTATCCCCCGATTGGTGAGGGGTCGCGAAACTCTCGCCTTTGAGCGAGGCAGCACTGACTAAACTGGAACCCGTTTCAATGATCCCATCCACAGGGATGAACTCACCAGGGTAAACTTGGATACGATCCCCCATTTGAATCGATTCCGTCGGCACTTCTTGAGTACTGCCGTTGGGTAAAATTTTCCAACACCGAGTGGGCACATCCAGAAACGATTGCGACCAAGCAAGGGAGCGGTTTTTGGCCCGCACCCCCAAAACTTTCCCAAGGGTGTAGATCGTTGGGGGGGCCGGAGGAATATAAAAATAAATCGCCCCTTGCCCCGTCACGAGTGCTTTCAGCTATGCCAACAACGAGCCGAGCAGTGTCAGGAGAAAGAAACTTTCTGACGTCATTTTTCTGTGCCGAATTTGTTGGATTTGTTCTGCGACTAAAGTCCCCCCCAGCAGCAACAAGGCAATGACCGTACTCCCAAAAATGAAACGCTGCACACTCTGTTGTGTCTAGCACAG
>CAZFDX010000614.1:0-6179 GCA_964518325.1 uncultured Alcaligenaceae bacterium
GGGCATGGTCCTTGGTTGTGTGGGGGTCGCGTTATCGTTGAGCTATCTACCGGGTTTAGTGGCTTGAACCGTTATCATCGGCATCTGTACCGGATTTTATCTCGTTCCATTATTCACCTTGTTGCAATATCGGGCACCTAAATCGAGCAAAGGAGACATGGTTGCCACCAGTAACGTTGTGAATGTCACCGGTGCGATTGCTGCCTCGCTGTTATTTAGCCTGATTGTTTTATTGGCCAAGAAAACGGGCTTTGTGAACCTTGTACCCGGACAGTTGATTGCCACCGGCCAACTGGTGGAGATGTACAACCTGCATGGTCGAACCGTTGCTGTGGCGGTCGAACCGGTTGAACCCGATCCCGACGATTGGGAGGCTTGGCTGGTTTATGATTCGACACCGAAAACCTTTGGCACGATCCCCCCCCCCGAAGATCGGGCGTTTCACTTGTGGGATCATCTGTTTGGCGAGAAAGAATCCCGTCAGGAAATTCACTTAGGGCAAACCGTTGAGAAGGGGGACCTTGTGACGGTGAACGCCTTTGTGCTAGGCGGAGTGCAACACTACTCGATCAACGAAATAGGCCAAAAACAATCTACCCATCTCGATGCACGTCGTTTGCCTCAGTTCTTATTCATGGGGGCGGCGGTTTTAACCTTGAGCGTTTTGATTATCCTGTGGTGGCGGGTGCGTGATCTCCCACAACGATCGATGCGGTTGCTCAGTGCGGCGACCCGTCCCCGCTATTTGTTGGATGATTTGCACATCTTGCCCGGCGATGGTCCGGTTGTGCTTCGCATCCCGAATAAAGACCCCAATGTTCTGAAAAATATCGCCTCGGCAGCGGATCGCTTTGTTCAATTTATTGAAGATCATACCAATTTGGCGTTGGTAGAAAAATCGATCCGCAAGGGACATATCGTGGGATTGGTCGGAGATACGTTTGAAAATCAGGAGACGATCCTCACGCTGAAAGATCGCACGGGGGCGCGCATCATTCATGTCATCGTCTCGGAGCAGAACATTCAATTTGCCGATCCCGATTCCCTATCTAAATGACGCGCTAATAATCGATGGAAGTGGTAACCGGCAATTTCGCGTTTGACGCTGAATCGACCCGTTGAATAAGATCGACTGCGTAAACCCTTTTGGACATCCTCACAAATTTGAATATCCTCGGCTTGGACCTGTTCGGCCACGGCGATACTTTCTTGACAAAATTCGGGAGAGGTTTGAGCATCGAAATAAAAATCGAAAATGACTCGACAACGGTCGGTATCGATCGGTAGCACCCAATTGGTATCCATCACCCCTTGCGAGTGATTCAGCATGAAGTTCGGGTACACAAACCAATAGGAGGCTTGGCCCTTTCGGGTTTTGCTCACATTCGATTGCGAATCGGCCCCTTCCAGTGGGGTAGTTTGGACCGAGGCATATTCAAAAATGTTCGTTTTATATTGAGAATAATCGATCACGCTGGCGAGGCCCGGATGAATGGTATGCACATGATAGCCCCCATCGAGGTAGTTATCGCAGTAAAGTTTCCAGTTGCACTTCAAATCGTAAATTTTGCGAGAATGCCACACCAACGAGCCGAGGTCGTTTTGTTTGGCTCACTCGACAAGGGGAGAAAGAAACTCTTCCAAAGTTTGAGATGGTTGACCAAGGTGAACCCAAATGAACCGATTCCAGACCGCAACTGTAATGGGGACGAGACCATTTTCTTCCCGAGTAAAATTCTCGACGCCGTCCCATTCGGGCACGCCACGGAGTTTCCCCGCCAAGTCGTAGGTCCAACCATGATAACGGCAGCGGAGTTTATCAACGGTGCCACATTCCCCCGTCATCAGGATGGCGGCCCGATGCCGACAGACATTGTAGAAGCCACGAAGTTCGCCATCGTTCCCGCGCACAATCAAAATGGGTTCGTTGGCAATCTCGGCGGTGAGGAAACTCCCCTTTTGTTCGAGTTGCTCTAACCGACCCACGAACTGCCACGTTTGGGAAAAGATCAAGCGCCGTTCGCGCTCGGCCATCTCTGGGGAAAGATACCAAGTTGCGGGAATGGTCGAGGCCTGCGATAACGGAAGGTTAGGATTAAACGATGACATGGCTAAATATCCTGTTGAATGTTAGGAATCACCTGCGCTGAACGCCAAGGTTTCAGGTAACGGAAACCATACCAACCTAAAAGCAAGAGGGTGGCATGAGCCTGTGGGGAAATAGAACGCACCGGCCCCGAGATGGGGGGGGGGAACCACAAGGCAACCGGAACTGCCAACATCAGGCCGAGTATCGTACCAAGCCAAAGCCGATCGAGCATCTCGCGATACCATGCCGTCAGCACCGCATGAGCCACCACAGGGGCCAACATGGCATAGGTCGCGGTTTCGGTTGCAGGACCAAATAGGGTCATCCAAATCATCCCAAGGAAAAAGGCAAAATGAATTTGCACATTCCGAGGGTATTTCTTCATGCGTACTCGAATCAGCCCCAACGCGAATAATCCCCCAGCGATCACTTCCAGAAGGCGATAGGTTTTCAAAGAAATCGGTAGTCCCCATAATCGCAACAAGGTCTGGAAGCTATGGTAGGCGGTGCTGCTATTCAAGGGATGCTCCGTCCGGTCATCGCTGCCCAATCTTTCCCACCAATCCCGAAACTGATCGAGAACATAATCGTTCGATTGTAGCAGAAACGGAATCGTGCCTGCAAGGAGCAAACCAAACTGCAAACGCAACGAGTAGCGCACGGGTCCCATTAAGCAAAATAAACCCGCCAACGCTAAAGGATAAATTTTCAAGCTAATGGCATAGGTGAGTACAAGCGCCGACAAGAACAGGTAATTTCTTTGAAAGAACAATAGAGCCGACAGGCAACACACCGCAATCAGAACATTCATTTGAGCATTATGGAGATTGCCCAAAGCAATCGGCAACGAAAGCAGAAGCAAGCCACTCCAAGGGAGTTTTGGTTCCGCTTGCTTCGACCACCACCATAAGACCAAGCACAACAAAACACCTTGGCCGACTCGCCACAGAATGCCGCCGAATACATTGGGCAGATACGCCCAAGGAATAAAGGTGGCCGCCGCAAGAGGGGAATAACGATATTGATCGTGTTGAGGAAGAATTTCCAGATACAAAGGTTGCCCCGTACGGAAATTTTCGCCGGCATGGACGAAGGTAGGGTACAGTTTGCCAACCTTGGTCGGTTTCGCCACCAAGAAGCTGATAACGGTAAGCCCGATGATCCAAACCAGCACCGCAGTGATTTTCCAACGGGTCGCCAACGAGGGCCACAATTGCAAGCGCCACCTCCTTTCTCTTGCACAATCGATCCGAATAGTTTAGCTACGAATCTGGATTTTGATTTTCATCCCTTGCGAAGGGGGTTTCTCTTCGACTCTGGTTTTTCGATTCTATATCATCTCTGTTAAATCGATAGGGAGACAAACAGCGAATGATTCCGATTTCACGTTTGGCAGCGAGTGTGAAACCCTCGGCCACTTTGGCAGCAGGTGCCAAAGCCAAGGCATTGAAAAGTTCTGGGGTAAAAGTATACGATTTTGCCTTGGGGGAACCCGATTTTGATACCCCCTTGCATATTCAAAAGGCCGCCGCCGAGGCCGCCTCTCGTGGCGAAACCCATTATACTCCGGTGAATGGTATTCCCGAACTGAAGGCGGCCATTTGCAAGTGGTATTCCCAATATCATGGATTGACTTGCAAACCCGAACAAGTGATTGTCTCCAACGGGGCAAAGCAATCGATTCATAATGCCCTCGCAGCAGTGTGCGATCCGGGCGATGAGGTGATTATCCCGACCCCCTATTGGGTGAGCTATTCCGATTTGGTATCGATGACGGGTGCTATTCCGAAACTGGTCACCACCACCGCCGAGGCTTCCTTCAAAATCACGCCGGCACAGTTGAAGGAGGCGCTTTCCCCCAAGACGAAAATCTTCATGATTAACTCGCCCTGCAACCCCACAGGGATCACCTACACTCGTGAGGAACTCGCGGCCCTTGCCGAGGTTTTATTGCCCACGAATGTGACGATTCTTTCCGATGAAATTTACGAACAACTCACCTACGACGGAGTCAATCCCACCTGTTTTGCCACGCTGAAACCCGAATTGCAAGATCGAACCATCACGGTCAGCGGCGCCAGTAAAAGCTACGCAATGACGGGGTGGCGCATGGGGTGGGCCGTGGCTCCGAAGCATGTGGTCGATGCCATGGGCACCATTCAAGGGCAAGAGACCAGTTGCCCCAGTAGCATTAGCCAACATGCCTTATTGGCGGCCCTGAGTGGTCCGCAAGATTGCGTGGCCCAGATGCGGGAAGAATTTCGGAAACGACGAGATTTTGTCTGCGAGAAATTGGCCGAAATTGCGGGCATTACTTTCCCGAAACCCAATGGGGCATTTTACGTCTTCTTCAATGTGCAGGCCTTTTTCAATCGCCAATTTGGAAATACTTTCGTTACCGATTCTTTGTCCTTCTGCAATGCTTGTTTGGAACAAGCTCATGTGAGTCTCGTCGCAGGATCGGCCTTTGGTCAAGAAGGATATGCTCGCATGTCCTATGCGAGTTCGATCGAGGAACTCGCAGGGGGAATCGCTGCTTTGAAAAAGTGGCTGCAAGGTTAATCCTAATCCATCAACCCATTTAGATTCATCGATCCCGATCAATCCTTCACCTGCGGGATACATCATGCGCCGATGGGTGAATCATCCAATCTCGGATACATTATCCAATCTCGGATACGTCATTCACCCACTCTATAAGTCAATCAACCTTCGATAAATCCTTCACCTTCATGCGACATCATTCGCCCACAGGTCGGACTAAACCCCCATAGGCTTCGATCCGGCGATCTCGAAAGAAAGGCCAGTTTCGACGCACATCTTCCATTCGATCACGTTGACAACGGGCCACCAAAATTTCTTCTTGGTCGTGGCTGGCTTGAGAAAGAAGCACGCCAAACGGATCCGCAATAAAAGAGCCTCCCCAGAATTCTAGTCCCTCGCCCATTGGGGAAGGTTCAAATCCAATGCGATTGACAGAGCCAACAAAAAGGCCGTTGGCAATGGCATGTGCCCTTTGTGCGGTTTTCCAAGCATCGTATTGCGAGGCGCCAAACTCGGCTTTTTCTTTGGGGTGCCAACCAATGGCCGTCGGATACAGTAACACTTCTGCTCCCAGCAGGGCCGTGGCTCGGGCACCTTCCGGAAACCATTGATCCCAACAAATCAGCACACCCACTTTGGCATACTGGGTAGAAAACACCTTAAAGCCCAAATCTCCCGGACGGAAGTAATACTTCTCGAAATAGAGCGGGTCGTGGGGAATGTGCATCTTTCGATATTTGCCGAGATATTGGCCATTGGCGTCGATCACGGCGGTGGTGTTGAAGAACATACCCGGTTCCATGCGTTCAAACAAACTGGCCACAACAACGACGTTTCGTTCCCGTGCCACTTGCGAAAGGGTTTCTGTCGTAGGTCCGGGAATCGTCTCGGCCAGATCGAACAAGGACAGATCGTGGGTGTTACAGAAATAGGGCGAAAGGAACAATTCCGGTAGGCAAACGATCTGCGCTTGTTGGTCCGCTGCCCGATGAATTGCTTGGATGGCCCGTTGTAAATTCGGCTCGCGTTTGGGATCGCATTTCATTTGTACCAATCCCAGAGTAAAGTGAGTCGAGGTCATCAGTCGATAGCCTTTGTTATTAGGTTTTGTTTCTGCATAATATACAGAACAAAGAAATTAAGGGCGAAAAGGGCACTCTCATGGCCGAGGTCGATCCCTATCAACAGCTTCGCGCACGGTTAGTTTCCCTTGAAAGTGCGGGGGTAAGCTGGCTACCGAAGGTGGAACCGCTGACTTTTTCCAGTAGCGGTTCCTCGGCAAAAAATTCCGACGCGACAGGTTCCTCGGCCACAAACTCCCCGCTCACCAACGCGCCGAGCTTATTTGCAGACGCCGAAAATGCCCCCGTGCCTGAAAGCCCCGAAGGGCGGCGGATCGAACTCCAATTGCTTGCCGAGCGTGTATCGGCTTGTACACGTTGTCCCGAACTGGCTAGCACTCGAACACAAACTGTCTTCGGCGTGGGTCCCATTGGGGCCGAACTCTTGTTTGTCGGCGAAGCGCCAGGGGCGGATGAAGATGCTC
>CAZFDX010000615.1:0-2182 GCA_964518325.1 uncultured Alcaligenaceae bacterium
ATCTATTGTTATGGAAAATGGTGGAGAAATTGTAAATAGATCGCATAAAATCGAAATTAAGTGTAGAGAAGGACACAAGACCTGAGAATATTTGTCAAGGGTCTTGGTGTCCAGTCTGTAAAGCACCCAAACTAGAAAGCGAAACACGATTATTTCTGGAAGAGATGAATATATCTTATTTGCACAATTACCCAACAAGTATTACGATTTTTATTTTGAATACAATGGTCAAAAGTTTTTGGTGGAACTCGATGGAGAACAACATTTCAACTGTACTTCTTTTTATCATAAATATGATAGTGATGCGTTTATACATAAACAACATATGGATCGTTTAAAAACACGTGTAGCGTATGATTTCGGATATAAATTAATCCGCTCGACTATAGAGAGCTTGGTAATGTCAGGTCACATATCTTTCAACACCTAAAATGTATGAATATCTTAATAGTATAATTCCATCTGAAATAATTATCCAGCACTCACCCTCATTAGCTTCCAAATATGAATTAATATAATCCTGAACGGGGCTGTCCCACCACTTGACGACGTACTTTCTACCAGTGGTACGGTAACACCTTTTCGCCGTGCTGGTGACTTTGAACTTTCTCCTGAGGAAGCAGCTGATTGAGTGGGTCGCTCGTGTCATGCAAACTATGTCAACAAGTATTGTTGGTCTGGAACGCTAATCCACCTCAGTAAGGGTTTTAAAAAGCTATTTTATGATCAAAAGATCATAAAATCACAGTAAAAGAACCTTTCGCCAAAGAGTTGGCTCTTGGTAAAGTTTGTATCGTTGAAATGTGGTAAAATAATCGTCTATTTCAAGTTGAGTAATATGTTTTTGGATTTGATTAAGCAGAAAGATCGCGATTAAACAGGCCGTAATTATTAAAATAAACATTTTTAGATTCTGTAAACCTTTATCCAGCTGCAGGTTGTCGATAAGAGCACCACTCAAAACGATTAATGGTTAAATCACGAGTTACAGTGTTTCACAACGAAAACAATTGCTACCGATGATTTCTTTTACCTCTGGAAGAATTCTTTCGATCTTTTCTTAAAATGACTTGTCACCAATTTAAATGTCTGATTCAAATTTAGGTATTACTTTCATTGAAAATTACAAACATTATTTCGGTACACATTCGACTCCGACTACTCAAGTTGTAACTCAAGTAATTAAAGATGCTCTTCATTATAACCAACTTTTAACTGAATTGCGAAAACGAATCCATATCTCAGAACACATTACTCCTCCTGAGTTGATCGATTCTTTATCTGCCAATTATATTGATTTGATCAAACAACTCAAACATGATCGAAGACAACTTCAGAAAAGTCTCAAAGCCTTGCAGGAAGATGCTAATAATATTCGAATATCACTGCACACGGCCCGAAATACAGTTGACCTTTTGAAAGCAGAAAACAATGATCTATCTGAACAACTCCATCAAGCACTGCATGATAGAGAACAATTGGAACTTATGCTAATGTGTAAGAACACAGAATTACTTGGTCTTTATGCATCAATTCGATCTAAAGATCATCAACTCCAACAATTACTTAAGGAAGTTAATTCAGCCGATGTCCAACTTGAAAGTTTAATCGGAATGGTTAAAGATCTGGAGAAACAAATACTTTCGAGCGATGTCCAACTTGAGGGAAATGCTGGGGTTTTAAATCAAATCGAAACCCAATTATCCGAATTTGAAGATATGCTTTCGATTCTTAGTGAGAATGGTCAACTACAAAGTAATTAAAGGAAAATTTGTTGAAAAGAAACAACTCAAAAATTTTCCTATATTAAAATTGTGGAGTATTATGTCATCCAATTCAAGTGTTTCTGTTACAATCAATCCCAACTCTGTTCTAACTATTCCTATTGATCTTTCGACTAAGGAATGGTCGATGCTTTTGCCAGATAACATTCCTCCTTTTAAAGTCGAAGAAAATCGTCGCCATTGTTCTGCTTTTCATGATGGTATTTTTCCAGGCGCTGAGAAATATGGTGATGACAAAAAAATTACTCGTATCCAAAAATTTCCCAATTATATTGAGTTCTCCAAAATATTGTCAGATGAATTAGTACCCATATCAGGTCAACTCTATCTTACCACTAAATATTATGATCGTCGGAAAGAAGGTTGGGCCTCGGCTGAAATTAAGAAAAAGGAGGGTG
>CAZFDX010000616.1:0-3140 GCA_964518325.1 uncultured Alcaligenaceae bacterium
TATGTTCTATGTCCTTTTTATTGTTTGCTGACTCCCTTCCCCTGTGACCATTATACCAACCCTGTCTGTCCAAAAGGGAATTCTCCCTTCTTCGGTGAGTAGTGTTCCTTGGCCGATCACTTCACTCCACAAGAAGCGAACCACAATCTCCAATGGGCCCGATGCCCGTACCCGATCGAGTAACCCCAAACGCCAGGCCTCGCGCGGAAGGATAGTCTCGGCAGTCGACCAAATTTCCCAGTTTCTTCGAGATAATTTTCGGGCCCCCCGAGATATTAAGCCCCACGCAGGCACAATCCCCGAAGCCCGATCTAAACCGGCAACCCCACTTTGCGGCGAGGCCACCATGACCCGATGCGAACACACCATGGCCAACTCAAGCCCCGCAAGGCTACATGGCCCTTCCACGGCGGCAATCACGGGGATTTGTTTGGTCAAATTATTTAGAGTTTGCAATACCTGTTGACCGAATGAAGCATAGGCAAGGGCTTCACTTTCATGCGAAAATTCTAAAGTTTCATGCAGGGGATATTCCGGATTCCAAACTCCCGAGGTCCCTTTGAATATCAGAGCTTCCAATTGAGGTTGTTGAGTTAAGAATTGAATGATATTTTGTAAATCGGTCAGCCAAGCTCGACCCCAATGATTCGCAGAAAGAAGGGTGATTGTTGCGGTCGAACCATCGCAAGAGAGGCGGAAAGATTTGTTTTCGGAATGCATCCGCATCGACTCCATTCGTTGTGATCTCAAAGAGGCTTCGTGCCGTTTGATATTCTGAGCAAAAAAGGTAACTTTGGTCAAGCCCATTTTTTTCTAGCCCTGAAGGTTCAGAAATAATCGAAAGAGGAACCACCCTACGAATTCATGTTCGATAAGATTAATCGGCGTGGGGAGGATGCGTCGTGGTACACTTGTGAAAGGCTTACTAGCCTTGGTATCGAATTGGCTCCCTTCAACGAGCAAGGGTCTTTTCATAAAATGCGTTTTTAGTGTCATCGATTTTCGTGAAAACTATGCGTTATCTGATCGGGATCGACCTTGGTACTACCAATAGTGCCCTTGCTTATATCGACCTGCGAAATAAACCCACGGCGGGTCGTTTAGGTCTCAAAACCTTCCCTATTCCGCAATTGGTCGGGGTAGGACAGATCGCTGAACGATCGCTGTTACCTTCTTTTCTTTATCTGCCAAGCGAGCACGATCTTCCTGCGGGTTCCACGCAGTTACCTTGGAACCCTAATAATCACGAGGTCATAGGGGAGTTTGCCCGTAATCATGGGGCCAAGATTCCGGGTCGGCTAATTTCTTCTGCTAAATCGTGGTTAAGTCATACCGGAGTCGATCGACTGGCCCCGCTACTTCCTTGGAATGCTCCGCCGGAGGTGAATCGTCTCTCTCCTTTGGAAGTTTCGACCCGATATTTGAAACATATGGTCGATGCTTGGAACCACAGTCATGCGAAAAATCCCGAGGATTTTATCGAAAACCAAAGCGTCACCCTCACAGTGCCGGCCTCGTTCGATGATGTAGCCAGATCGTTGACCTTACAAGCAGCACAGGCAGCGGGTCTCAAAAATGTCGTGTTATTGGAAGAACCGCAGGCGGCTTTTTATTGTTGGATGGGATTGAGCGACCCGATCGAAGTGGGACAAGTGAAACCCGGTATGCGTTGCCTTGTGGTCGACGTGGGGGGGGGAACCACCGACTTTAGTCTCATCCAAGCCAGTGAAGAGAACGGGGAACTTTCTTTTATTCGGGAATCGGTCGGCGATCATTTGCTACTGGGCGGGGATAACATGGATTTGGCCCTCGCCAAGGCCGTAGAACAAAAGCTCCCCCAAGCAGGCAGGCTAGATGCTGCCCAATTTGGGATGCTGGTTCAAGCCTGCCGAAATGCGAAAGAAACCCTGTTAGGGTTAAAGGCTCCCCCGAGTGTGACCGTGACGATTCAAGGACGCGGTCGATCCGTTGTGGGAGGTTCGATCCATACGCAACTGACTCCCGAGGATATTCAGCAAATTCTCTTCGAGGGATTCTTCCCGAAAATTTCTCGCGATTCGATGCCAACCCAGACTCGGTCCGGTCTGCAAGAAATGGGCCTTCCGTATGTGGCAGACCCTGCGATGACCCGTCACTTGGCACAGTTTCTCGGCAAGCAACTCAAAGCCGATGAAAAACCCGATGCCATTCTTTTCAACGGTGGCGTGTTTCAACCTCAATCGCTCCGCGAACGATTGATCGAAGTAATGAAACCTTGGTACGGCGCGGATTGGTCCCCCCTGATTTTGGCAAGCCCGTCTTTAGATTTGGCCGTCGCTTGGGGCGCGGCTTACTCTGGCTGGCTTCGGCATACAGGGGGTAAGCGAATCGGCGGAGGGATTCCCCGATCGTACTATATTGCTGTCGAGAGTGGACCTAACGAAAAGGCTCAAGCATTGTGTGTCCTGCCCCGACGAGCCGAAGAGGGAGAAACCGTTGAGTTGAAAGAGCCAACCTTGGAATTAGCGCTTGGGGAACCGGTCTTGTTTCCCTTGTTTACCTCCACCGTGCGGGGCGACGACCAAGCAGGTCAATTGATCCAACTGACCGGCGAGAAACTCGGCAAACTTCCCCCGTTATTTACCGTCCTTCGAGGGGGAAAACGTGCTGGTAATAAACGGGTCCCTGTTCAATTGGCCTCGAAGGTGACCGAGATCGGCACCTTGGAGCTATACTGTGTTGCCAAAGAAGGGGAGAATCGTTGGCGACTGGAATTTAATGTTCGGGATATTCTGACGGACGAGGGAGCCAATGAGGAAATCGACTCGACCCAACAGTTAGTCGATGTGCTTCCTGAAAGCCAAATTCTACAGGCCTGCGAACTATTGGAACGCACCTTTGGTAACAAAACCCCGAGTGTTTCGCCTCAAGAAATTACTAAAGCGCTCGAAGGGGCCTTAGAAAGTTCGCGAAATTCTTGGCCTATGAGTGTGTGTCGTCGCTTATGGGAAACACTAGAAGGGCTTATCGAAGGGCGGACCAAATCTCCCCAGCACTTGATCCGGTGGTACAACCTTGCGGGTTTTCTGTTAAGGCCCGGTTTTGGGGACTCGCTCGATCGGTAAGGGGTCGATCAACTGTGGAAAACCCTCAATACCCTT
>CAZFDX010000617.1:0-5368 GCA_964518325.1 uncultured Alcaligenaceae bacterium
ATCGAAGTTGTCATGTTCATCTGCAATGGCTAACGTCCACAATTTCACCGATTGATCGTCAGAAACAGAAACGAATGTGCGACCATCGGGAGAAAGAGCAATCGCGTTCACCGTTGCGGTGTGGCCGGGATAAATGCGAATGACACGACCATTTTTGATGTCCCAAACGCGAATGCTGGTATCGACCGAGCCGGTGAGCAGGTAATTCCCATCTGCGGTCACGGCCATTGCGGTCAAAGGAGCATCCGAGCCACCGGCTTTAGAGTCGAATTTTTTCGTTGAGAAGCCAATTTCTTTTCCAGAAGGATCGTATCCGGGGTGCATCATCGCGATCCCATCGGCACCACAGGAGAAAATGACTTTGCTATCCCCCCCCCCGAACAGAACCGAGGTCACTCGACCATTACGATGGGCTTCGATCCCCGTGACGATTCGCTTCTCTTCCGGCTTGCTGGGGTCCCACACACGGATATTTCCACCAGCATCGCCCGAGAGGATAAATTTGCCATCTTTTGAGATGCTCAGACTGGAAACTTGTTTGTACGAGCCTTCCTTATCGGTTTTATAATCGGGGTTGAGAATGATTCCTGCTTTCCCATCGGCCACATTCCATAAACGAATGCTGGTATCATCGCCACCGGAAACCAACTGCGTGCCATCCTCGCTGAAGACAATCGCTTCGATGACACCTTCATGACCTTTTAACAGGTGGACCCGTTCCATAGTTTCGGTTTTGACGAGATGAATTTCATTCGGATAAGTCACGGCAAAGAGTTTCCCATCGCGTGTGATGGCCAGCCCGCGAGCCTTTTCTTTGGAAGGACTATAGCGACGAATTTCACGCCCGTTGCCTAAATCCCAAAGTCGAACGGTGCCATCGTCCGAGGCAGAGAGAACTTGTTGATTGCTGCCCGCGAAAACAACCTTGTTGGCCTTGGCATTGTGACGCATGCGATTCAGGCCTATGACCCGTTCGACATTCTCGGGAAGGTCAGTCGGCACATAGGGAAGTTGCCAACGAGCTTCACGGGTCAACCGAGCGGCATCCTTCAACGAACCATCCTTCAAGGCTTCTTCCGCTTTTTTGATCGTTTCGTCGGCCGGTTTAATACTGTCGGGGGAAAACTTTTTGGCGGCCTCGGTCCGTTCGATTTTGAATTTCTCAATGGCTTCTTTAATTTCCGATTCGTTAGGTCCCTTGCTTTGAGACCAAGCAACCAGAGGAACCAACAAGAGACCGAGACACATTAACTGTCGTATCATGATGTCACCTACAATTCCCTACCGCAGTAATCTCATTTGAGTATAGGGATTCGTCCCACGAACAGAAAGCACTTCCTCAAGTAATCGACGATTGGTACAGGTCCTGCTAACTCGACAATTTGCAGAATGGTTTAGGGGGATGGAAGGTTTGAAGTGGTCAAACACAGAAACGAGGATCGTTGGATTGACGAATGAAAAGGATGACCAATCGGACCAGATAAAGTGAACTCAATCTAAGGTAAAGACCTCTCCGCCAGCGCGGCTAGCCATGGCTCGCAGCACGCTACTGGCTTCGTTCCGAATAAATCGAGCCGAACCATCTGCCAGCGCAAAAGTTGCTCCGGGGCCATGCAAGGACCAAAAATGAAATTCGTGACAGCCCGTTCCCAATCGTCCGGAGCGAAGTGGTTCCCAAGTCACTCGACAATTGTAACCGTATGCGGGATAATTATCATTTCGACCGGCCCATAATGTCATATCTGGTTCGCAAGTTTCTGCTGACATGTACCAACCACCAAAATGAATCATACCTGTATTAAGGATTTCACTGGGGGGACGTTCTCCATAAATCAAGGTATTGGAAAGACCGTCTGTCACGTCTGCAGCGGAGATAAACCTCTTCATACTAGGGAGCCTAAAATCCGAACTCGGTATCATAATACCGTCATCTTCATATGGTCCTGTACCGCAAATCCCAAGATAAGATTTTAATGCGTACATGATTCGATTTGCGTAATCGACTTTGAACTGTCGTTTTTCTGCCGGACACAAATAAATCGGGACTAAAGTTTTAGCTACCAAATAATGATCGTCAAAACCACTCGAATGTAGGATTGGGTAATAGGTCGTGATTGATAATGCCTGTTGAGCCAGAACAGGTTGATCCAAATAGGGCAATAAATTTGCGGTCCAAGGAATTCCGCGATAAGAACGTGCTCCATAAGGATAATCACACGCAGGAGGGAAGTGGTTATGATTGCCATGATAATCATGACTGGCTAATCCCAATTGTTTTACTTGGGAGACACAGGAGATTTGGTATGACGTGCGTCGAACTCGTTGTACCGCAGGAAGAACCATGCTAATGAGAATGGAGATAATAGCAATCGTGACCAGTAGTTCTGGTAAAGTCATCCCCCAATATGAGTGCAATTCATAGGGGATGCCATTTTTATTTTGAATAAATCGAGTCACCAATCGAGTTTGAAAAGTTGGTTTCATAGATAGCCTTTGGTGATTCATGTTAAGGCAAGATATTTATATATCATGTCAAGAAAAAAACATTACTCACATATATAACGATCAATAATTGTTGCTTTCGTAACATCTTCAATAAGAGGTTCAGTTGCTTCGATTACTGAGATACCATTTTCACAAGAACAGGTCGTTTTACAACTATTAAAATATCGAACCAATACTTTAGTTTCTCCCAATAGTGCCTTTTTACAATTATTTTTAGAACTGCCATCTGGAACACATCTATGCGAGAGTCCAGGCATACATAGATTACAACAAGGTAAATGGAACCTAATACAGGGTGTATCTGTCGGAGGTGGTATATCTGGGCAAAAATAATGTTCCCGTCGCATGCGACATTGGTTATCACATGGGGGGGAAGACTGAGCAGATAACTCTTGGGTATCACTGCTTAAGATTTCGATTGTGCCAATAATTGTTAAAATGATAATGAGCTTAAAAATAGTGGACATTTTCATAGTAATTACTCCGATAAATGGTATAAACTCAATTTCTCCTTCGATATTTCATGAATACATAAAGACTTACTAACATCACAATAAGAATAATCAGAACCACCAAATGCCAAATAGTTGATGGGTCTTCTGATGAAATAGCTATTTCTTGTTGAGAAATCGATGGGGCACCTGTTGGCTTATGAAATTCATCAACAGGTATCATTCTTAATTTAGAATCGATTAAGTATCTTGTTCCTGAACGATGATCGTATACTGATGTGTTTTGTGGGAATATTATATCAAATTCACTTTTGGGAAATTTAGCAAAATTTGTCTCGAATTTGATTTGAGAATCAGTCAAAATTTTCCCATTTTTGGAGAAATACTGGAATTCAATCTGAGATAAAACCTTGGTTCCTTGGTATTCGGAATAATTACAGTTAGTTTGTGTGTTGATTTGCCCATTATTATATTGAATCATTCGTAATAATGTGGCGTCTTCGGTATCTAACCAGATCGATAGCGATAAGCCTGAGTTTGATTGATAGCGATATTCCTTTGCCCTTCGTGATTGGAGATTGAGTTCAACATTCGTCGATTTAAATCGTTCGAGATCATAAATAGCCAATTTTTTGCTAAGAGGCCTATAATGGAAAATGAGGGGAAAAGCCGGCGGAATTGGTTCTAAACCTTCCCAAAAATTTCTGTCACCATATATGTTTCCCGAACCTGTTGTCGCTTCAGAAATCAGTCCATTAGGATAAAGCGATTTCAATCCTTTTGGCCCCAAAACAATCACGATATTCGATCTCACAAATCGTCTTTCAAGTTGATCACTTATGTAGAATTTCCAATGATTCATTTCAAAACGTATATTTTCCTCCTCACAACAGAAACGATTTGAGGATGTCAATACGATTTCTTCCGTAGGAAAAAGCCCCAGATTATGTTCTTTTTTTTGGGGGCTACCTATGATAGGTGGTGTAGATTGGCCATGAATCTCGTTGATAGCGCCTGCAGCATATCTTTGAGACCATTCAAACTGGACATTCACCGTTTTAAAATTAGCTTGCCTTGTTTTTAATTTTTCGAGTACCTCAGGCTCGAAAGCTATTGTCATATTAATAGTGACATGTGTGACAATTAAAACGGGGAAGAATTTTGATACTATTTTCATGACTCTTCTCGTACTGTTTCTTTTGAAAGTCCTTCATATTCAATAACCTGATAACCTACTCAACCAACTGGTAGAAAGATAGTGTAAGATAGGAATTCTTTAAAATTGCATTTTATACCCATGATGAGAGCTTGTCAATAAAATTTTCCTTCTCATTGGAATTTAATTAGAGGATTTTTCATATTTATTTGGCGATTTGATAGCCGCAACTATTGGAAAGAGTTTGCACACTCAGGGTGCGTGAAATTCTCCAACCTCTCGACTATGTAATGCTCAACCTCGGGGATTGATTGATTTGACTACTACCCTTAAAGCAGACCTTTCTCGTGCCATTCTGGATGAACACTGTTAATGAAAAATCATGATTTTCCACTAACCAGTTCTAGGGAAATTTTCTCGGCTTTATCAGCTAATTCTCGGACATCTTGAGTGATTCGCATGGAACAGAACTTGGGGCCACACATGCTACAGAATTTGGCATTTTTGAAGACTTCTTGCGGGAGGGTCTCATCATGCATGCGACGGGCTGTTTCTGGATCGAGCGACAATTCAAACTGACGATTCCAATCGAATTCAAAGCGTGCTTTGGAAAGAGCATCATCTCGATCCCTAGCTCCTTTGCGTCCACGGGCAATATCCCCTGCGTGAGCGGCAATTTTGTAAGCAATCACCCCTTGGCGCACATCATCTTTATTGGGTAATCCCAAATGTTCTTTCGGTGTTACATAGCATAACATGGCTGCCCCCGCTTCGGCAGCCAAAGCCGCACCAATTGCACTGGTGATATGATCGTAGCCCGGTGCAATATCGGTAACCAACGGCCCCAGAACGTAGAAGGGGGCTTCGTGACATTCTTGACGTTGCTTTTCAACATTCATTTTGACTAGGTGCATCGGGATATGCCCTGGCCCTTCGATCATCACTTGGCAACCATGTTCCCAAGCCTTGAGCGTCAACTCGCCGAGGGTTTTCAATTCTGCAAATTGCGCTTCGTCATTCGCATCGGCCAACGAACCGGGACGCAATCCATCTCCCAGAGAAAAGGTCACATCGTAGGCACGCATGATTTCGCATAGCTCATCGAAATGGGTATACCAAGGGTTCTGTTTATGATGCAACACCATCCATTCTGCCATCAGCGAGCCTCCACGGCTGACGATTCCCGTCACGTGGTTTCGGGTCAGCGGAACGTATTCGAGCAAAACCCCCGCGTGGATCGTCATGTAATCGACCC
>CAZFDX010000618.1:0-4242 GCA_964518325.1 uncultured Alcaligenaceae bacterium
TTTATCGCCAAAGTATTTGGTATTCCAAAGTTGAATTTCGTGCAGGGTGTTGAGTGCTTGAAGTTCGTTCAAGGCAGGCGCTTCGAGTTGTTTAAGGTTCGCGATCGCATCGGACATTTTTGAATTTCTCCTCAGAAACTCCATTGTAGGAAAAATGCCGAAAAAAGCCCTCATCATGAACGAGATGAACGAGATAAACAAGAACCCTTTGAGGCAATAAGGGTAGCGGTTCCAAAAATCAACTCAACAAAATATGACCCTTCTGAAATACGAGCCGACTCATAGTGTTTTGGGTAATGATAATGGGAACTGCCCAAAAAATGGATGCCAAAATTATGATGTCGATACTCATATTGAATATCAGTAGAATCACGATAAACAGCAACTAGCCCCATACCATCTCAGGGCCATCTTGGGATGATCAATGGGGTACAGAATTGAATTTTTGGTAGATAAGATTCTCCGATTGAGGGAAACAAACTCTCCGAAAAAATTCTGCTGAACAAGATGAATGTCAAGTGGGCAAGGTAAATTAGAAAGATGCTTCAATCCTTCATCGATCCCGTATCAATCGCCTTATTACTCATGGTTTGGCCATTGATACTTAATCTGCTTACGATAGTCAAATCAAAATCGAAGTATTCATTCTATCTCGTGAGCATATTCTCCACTCTCTTGATGGGGATTGGTTTGATCTATTACGGCCCCATTACCGAGTCGATCCCCATTGGGGGGTGGATTTCGATTTCTTTGGATCGCTCCTCGTGGCTATTTGTCATTGTCATCTATATCTGTTGGAGTATCACCTTGCTGTATTCGATGGGATATGTCTCCGTACATCTATCGATGAAAGGTGAAACCTTTCAGAAATACATGAATGCCACGTTAAGCCTCGCGATCGGTGCCGGCATATCGGATAACTTCTTTACCCTGTTGTTTTTTTACATTACCTCGATTCTGACGATCGTCCCTTTGCTGAATCTCCGAGGAAATGAGGCAAGTATTCAGGCCTCGCGATATTATCTCAAGTCCACACTTTGGCCTATTTTGTTGGTGGAGATTCCATTAATCATTCTATTTTTTCCTCTGAATACCCCATTTGAACAAATTAGTATTGAACAGCTTGGTTGGAGTCACACCAAGTCTGCTCTCATTTTGGCCCTGATTGTGATTGGTTTTACCAAAAATTGCGTTGCGCCATTCCACCTGTGGTTACCCAAAACGTCGATAGCACCCGCTCCGGTTACCGCAATGATCCATTCGGTAGCTTCGGTGCAAATTGGAAGCATAGCCTTATTCAAAATTGGTAAGCATGTTTATGGGACCGATTTACTCAGCGAACTTTGTGACCACATTTTGGAAACGGGTTGGGTCATTTATCTTTGTGGATTCACGGCGGTCTATACTGCCTATCGGGCTTGGAAAACCAGCGATCTCAAAGAACGGTTTTCCTTCTCAACCGTCGGGCAATTATCGTACATCATCACGGCAATTCTCATTGGTACCCAACAGAGTATGCAAGGGGCCTTGCTGCATATTATTACTCATTCCATTGCTAAACTGAATCTATTCTTTTGTGCCGGCGCTTACCTCACTTCTTTCGGTTCCGTTCAGGCTCCTCAGGTTGCAAAGGCGATTCCCGGTCGGCGTTGGCTGGGCATTGCTGCGGTGATTTCAGGGTTATCGATTAGTGGTTTCCCCTTTCTTGCTGGTTACTACAGCAAAGACATTATGCTTCTGGAGGAAATTCATCGTCATCATTACTCCGCAGCGACGTTTTTGCTGGTAGGGAGTATTTTGAATTTCATTTATATCTACCCCTTGATACGGGCTACCCTTCGGAAGCGCACTCAGAACACGCCCGCACCCGCTCCGCTACCTATGACCATGAGACTTGCGATTATCATTTGCACGTCTTTACTTCTGGGATTATCGGCGAGTTCCTTTATTCTCATGCGTTACGTTTCGATTTGACCACATGGGGATTAGAAGGAATTATGAGTTTTTGTCTTTTGCAGCTGAGATTCCTACAATGACGATGAGCTAACTAAATTATCTTGATATGGAGAGAAATAATGCCACTGGTGCCGTTACGTCTTTTGTTGGATCACGCTGCGGAGAATAACTACGGTTTGGCCGCCTTCAACGTCAACAATATGGAACAAATTCAAGCGATCATGGAAGCGGCGAAAGAGATCGATGCTCCCGTGATTATCCAAGCCAGTCGGGGCGCCCGAAGCTACTCGCAAGACAATTACCTGCGACACCTCATGCTTGCGGCCGCGGAATTGTATCCTCACATTCCGATTGCCATGCACCAAGATCACGGTAATAGTCCTGCAACCTGTAAAAGTGCCATCGAAAACAATTTCACCAGCGTGATGATGGACGGGAGCTTGAAAGAAGATGGCAAAACCCCTGCCGATTACGAATACAACGTCCGCGTGACCGCTGAAGTGGTGAAGATGGCCCATCCTCTGGGAATTTCGGTCGAAGGTGAGTTGGGCTGCCTTGGCTCGCTGGAAAGTGGTATGGGGGAAGCCGAAGATGGGCACGGTGCCGAAGGGGTTTTGGATCATTCCCAATTGTTGACCGATCCCGCTCAGGCAGAAGATTTCGTTCGGCAAACCGGTGTCGATGCTCTGGCAGTGGCGATTGGCACCAGTCACGGCGCGTATAAATTCACTCGCAAACCTGATGGCAAAGTTCTGGCCATGGAACGGATCATCGAGATTCACAAACGTCTTCCCAACTGTCACTTGGTGATGCATGGCTCTTCGAGCGTGCCGCAAGAACTGCAAGACCTCATCAACAAATATGGTGGCAAGATGAAACAAACGTGGGGGGTGCCGGTGGAAGAAATTCAACTGGGGATCAAACACGGGGTCCGCAAAATCAATGTCGATACGGACAACCGCATGGCCATGACCGCTGCCATTCGCAAAGTCCTTGCCGAAAGCCCCGATAAATTCGATCCCCGCGATTACCTCAAACCTGCTCGCGAAGCCATGAAGGGGGTCTGCAAAGATCGCATGATTGCCTTTGGTCAAGCCGGTCAGGCCCCGAAGATCAAGCCGGTTTCGTGCAAAGAATTCGCCAAATTCTACGGCTAAACAGGCTCCCAAGCTCCCTTTTCGTTTCAGTGCTGATTCCTCATAGAAAAAATTCACGGGCTGTTTGTTTGTGAATCAAAAAGCTTTCGATCGAGCCTGAACTTTCTCCCTTTCGTTTTTGTTGGTTGCAACAAGTTTGACGATTTTAACGCTTTTTTCTGCAAAATCGTTCTAAGGTTTTTTGTGTGGTTTCCCCGTTGTTGAGAATTAAGAAGCGCTATGCAGCCCCCTATTACTTCTGCTGACTTTTTCCAAATCCTTGCCAAAAGCGAATTGCTCGATGGCAACCGATTATCCGATTATGTCTGCGGGTTGGATGCAAACGGTCTGTGCCCGAGCGATGCGGTTGAATGTGCTCAACTGATGGTATTCGATGGCTTGATTACCCCCTTTCAAGCGAGACTTTTATTACAAGGAAAGTGGAAGAATTTTTATCTCGCGAATAAGTACAAGGTTTTGGAACAACTCGGCGAAGGTGGGATGGGGCAGGTTTTTCTTTGCGAGCATCGGTTTTTGCGCCGTCGCGTTGCGGTGAAGATATTGCCGCCGGATAAGGCCCAATCGGAAGCGGCCGTCCAAAGGTTCATGCGCGAGGCCCAAGCTGCTGCTTGTTTGGATCATCCCAATGTGGTTCGCGCCCATGATGTAGGCCGGCATGGCCCCCTTTACTTTATGGTTTTGGAATATGTTGAAGGGGTGAATTTGCAAAACTTGGTGGAATCGCACGGTCGCTTGGCTATTCCGCGTGTGATTAACTACATCGCTCAAGCTGCCTTGGGGCTTCATGTGGCCCATTGGTCGGGGTTGATTCATCGCGATGTGAAACCTGCCAATATCCTGTTGGATCATTCCGGTGTGATTAAAATTCTCGATCTGGGGTTGGCACGCTGGGCAGCAGAAGTGGGCGAATTAACACGTTCAGGGGGGGGGGAAGAGGGGCTATTAGGACCGGCGTATTAACTCTGTCTCTTATAAAAATGTGACGCTGCCGACGAGCATCTCATTGAGGATGACGGTGGTGGCCTTATCAGTAAAAAAAACATGAACACAGATACATGTAGTGAGGGTGAGTGGTCGAGGGATTCGCAGGACGAGGGTGGAGCAGCAGAATGTGGTGGCTGCAAGGAGG
>CAZFDX010000619.1:0-6332 GCA_964518325.1 uncultured Alcaligenaceae bacterium
GTCAATCGGGCTGACAGGATTTGAACCTGCGACCTCTTGGTCCCGAAGCATTTCGGATGACGACCAAACCCCTATAAAACCCGAAGAAAACACAACTCACCCAAGCAATGTGCCACCCGATGTGCCACCTACCGAAAATCCCCCTCTCGACCTTGCCCGTTTGCTGGCAGAATTGGCGAAACTTCCACCAGAGCAAAGGCAAGCTATCGCAACCCTCTTGGGGGCATCGCAACCCGTACCGCCAACGCCACCCGCACCCACAAGGCCGACCCGTTTAGATGACCGTTGTGCTTTGGATGAACTCGAGGGATAGACCCTCCCGACACCCGACAGAACCCCGCGAATCTCGAAGAATAGAAGGGTTGTGTTGGGTTCGGGTTAAACTTTTGGTCACTTTTGACACACTTTTGAAGCACCCACAAAAGTGTAAGTTCCCCGAGAATCTAAGGTAAATTCAAAGGTTTTTGGGTTATACTTTTGAACTTTTGGGGAAATAATGACCTAGAAGGAGCCAAAAGCTATGAGTACGAAGAAACCGGCAATCAAGAAGGTCAAAGAAGCAATCACCCTTTCGCAAGGTCGAGTTGCGGAAGCTGCCCGTAGACTTGGGGTATCGCATCAATCCCTTTACAACTGGCTAAACGAAGATCGTGACCTTCGAGAACATCTCTCGGACATTCGGGAATATGAACTCGATAAGGCCGAATCGAAACTCTCAGAAGCCGTAGATCGTGGCGAAACGTGGGCAATTAAGTTCATGCTGACCTGTTTGGGCAAAAGTCGAGGTTGGCGATACAACGACATTAAAATGGATCCGCTAGAAAAGATATTTGCCATGCTGCCGAACGGTATGGCCGAAGAACTCAAACGACTCATTCGAGAAGAACTCTACGGCGAACAAGCGGAAAACGAGGCTGGTTATTCCAGTGCGTCCTCTTGACAAATTTGAGTAGGGTAGGCCCGATTGACTCAAGCACACTTCCAACAATCATCGAAACTCAAAACCTCTTGGAGAGCCGACGGGTTGCACTTGTCATTCCGTGAATCTACCCCTTTTCGATTAGGTTCTTCTGAGAGGGGTTATCGTTTCTACCTTTCGGGGAACAATCGGCATAATCGACACAGTTTCTTTCGATAGACCCGAAATAACGAATCGACTCACTTCCGTTAAAATCTACTAAGTTTGCCCGATCCTAATAACTTTCCAGTATCTTTTCGGTTCGGGTTGTGACTTCTCACTTTTCAATCTTGACACTATCAAGCAACGCAAGGCATCATGGTTAATAAGAACATTCGAGGGTTATAGGAATGTTTGAACGATGGAACGAGAACCAAACTCTACACCCTGTTGGCAGGCTGTTATTCGCAGGGTATTTTTTACTGCAATCGTTAGACCGATTCCAACAAACCGTATCGGCACTTGGTGACTACCGAGAAGGGAAGGCTCATCGTGAACACAATGAGCGATTGAATTTGAAGGTCAAGCCGTTTTTAAATGAAATCAACTCGATTACTCTGGCAATGACTGAATCTTTTACCCGACAAACTGCGACCGTTTGCTACACAAGCGTTATTCATTACCTACACGAAAAGAAACCAATCTCCGAATCTGAACGCCAACTAATCGAGAACACGGTAAATCGATTTTATCGACTACTTTGGCGGACGAATCCAAATGCACCTGACATTGATTTGATGTGTTCGTTTTTCGACAACCTAACGGCATTGGGAGGAATGCTACAAGAACGAGGGGACCATTTTAACCGTGTTACCTACCAAGTCGAGAAGATCACTTACGGGAACGAGATTTTCGGGAACACACCAAAAGCACAACCAACCCCACAAGTACCCGATACGCTGACCACGCCCGAACAGAATAAAATCCAAGCTGAATTGGAACTAATTCCAGATTTGGACGATCGTTCATTCCGACTCAAATTTGAGGGACTTAATGAAAAGGATCGATTGGCGTATGTGTGTTATTGCAAAGCTGAAAGGGAACCGTTTTGGGAGGTTCTGACCGAAGAACGAACTTGGAAAAAGCGTTTTGAATGGTGTGAGAAGCACTGTAAAGAATTAGGATTCGATTGGGAGACAGTTGGAGCGTTTCAGCAAGCACACAAACGAGCAATGCGAACTCTTTTCCCGAAGGAAGCTAAACGAGACCGACCCTCAATTCCGATAAGAGAAAACCCATACGCCCAACCAAGCCGACAGAGTGACCAAAACTGACAAGTTGAGCGGTACAAACAACCCTAAAATCTTGTACCGGTACAAATGCCCAAAATTGTCAATCTTTTTTGAAGCACCACAAAAACCCGTATTTTCTAGGATTTTCTGAACGAGCCGAATTTCTCAAGATCGGTACAAGCCCTCAGCAAACGCATTTTTTCTTGTACCACCCCGAATAAGTAAAGGCCCGCACTTGGCAGGCCCGAAACTCAGAGGAGAATCCTCATGACTACAACCCTACTCAATGCCCAACCCGATCCGTTGGAGCCGTTGCTTTTATCACCTCAAGAGATGTGCCGATACCTTTCCGTCTCGCTACGAACTCTCTGGCGAATGAGAGACGCTGGCGAACTGCCCGCACCCTTGAAGATTGGCCGGTTAGTCCGCTGGCGAAAGGAAGCCGTTGACCATTGGTTCGGAAAAGTCTGCGACAATGACCCCGACCAACTCGAAGCCGTTGCCAAAAAATTCCGCGACCGACGAACGCGAAAGACTCACCCCGCGAACGATCACGCGACAGATTACAAAGGGAACAAAGGAAGCTGATAACGAAAAGGGTTGATGCCCGAAGCGTTTGGGCATCCCAAAAGAAAAAGGGGGAGAGACTGAATCTCTTCCCCCTCAAAGATTAACGTATCTAATTTCAATTATATGAAAACTGTTGATATATTACAACTCCTTCAAGGGGTTAAGGGCAATGCCCCGCAATGGGTAGCACGCTGCCCCGCACACGATGACCGGAACCCAAGTTTGGGTATCAGACAAGGCGAAGATGGAAGAACCTTATTGACTTGTCGAAGCGGAAATTGTTCACTTGACGCAATCACTAAGGCACTTGGGATAACGATTAAAGACCTCTTCGAGAATGACGATTCGACCCGTTCTACGAATCCCCCACGATCTCAATCAAGCCGAGATTCACAACCAGAAGCAAAGAAGGTAACGCAATCGATGCCGACCTACCAAACTCTCAACCAACTCCAAGAAGCTGCAAAGGGGCATCGCAACACCAAAGCACTTGGGGCAGAGCCGACCTTTCATCTTCACACCAACGAAGAGGGGTTCCCTCTCCTTTGTGTTTGTCGATGGGATTCACCCGATAAAACCCAAAAGCGATTCTCTCAAGCGTCTTTCGACCTTGAAAAGAAAACGTGGTCTTTCACGGCATCGACAAACTACCTTAAACCCGTCTATCGGTTGCCAACGATCAAAGGGGCATCAATCGTGGTTATCGTCGAAGGGGAAAAGTGTGCCGATGCACTCGGCAAACTCTTCGAGGGGCAAACCGATTTTGCGTTCACCACGTTGGCAGGGGGAGCCAACACCGACCCGAAGAAGTTTGACCTTGCCCCTCTTATCGGGAAGGAGATTTACCTTTCACCCGATAACGATCAAGCTGGCGAAGTGTTCGTTAAAAACATCATCGGGGAGCTTCTCAGATTGGGGCAAGACGCTGGCAAGGTTCGCCTAATCGACCCGAAGCAATACGGGTTTGCTCCACACCCCGAAAACGAAGCCGATAAACGCAAGGACGTTGCCGACTGGATCGAGCAAGAACAAGGGAACAAACGCACAAACGCACAGATTCAAGATTCCTTCGACGGGATTTTGAAAGAGGCCCGCGTCATTGACCCCAAAAACTATGCCCCGAAAGAGGAAGCCAAAGCACCGAAACGGGTTGAGAACCAGACGGAAGGCCGAAAGCCAAAAGGTAATAAACCCCGAAGCCAAGCAACGCGAATCGAGCCGAATTGGACATCGGCAAAGGACGTGAAAGAAGCTGCACCGCCTGAATGGATATTTGAAAATCGTCTGGCACGCGGTATGTGTACCACGTTGTCGAGTTGGGGGGGCAAAGGTAAGTCGTTCATCTCGGCATCGTTGGCGGCTTGTCTTTCGACAGGGTCAGGTATGCCCGATGGAACGCCCGCGATCAAAGGCCGTACCGTTATCATCTCAAGTGAAGACAGCAAAGAAGTTTGGGTAGCACGCTTGAAAACTTCTGACCCAAACTGCGACTTGGGGATGATTGACTTCTACGATGGGGAAAAGGTCTTTCTCGAATCTGATGATGGGGAGCAGGTCGAAGAAATCGGGTTCACCCTCAATGGCTTGAAGGGGTTAGAATCCTTCCTCAAGGATCGACCCGATACCGTTTTGCTTGTGATTGACCCGATCTCTTCCTACCTTGCGGGAGCCGATAGCAATAGTCAAAGCCAAGTAAGGCCGTTAGTCGATGCCCTGATTGAATTGACTCGACGTTTGAACTTCGCTACCCTGATTGTCTCACACCACAGCAAAGGCAACCACGATAACGCCGACGCACTCAACACCGGAAGCACTGCCCTAACGAACGCAATGAGAATCGTCTTGCATGTGTTTGACGATCCAAACAATAAAGGGCATCAAATTCTTGTGGCAGGAAAAACGAACGTAGGCCCAAAGGCCGACGCGATTCGCTACCGGATCGAAAGCCGATGGATTCAAGAGCAATTCGACCCTACAAAACGTGATGTTGGCAGGATCGTTTGGGGGGACATGGTTCAGGGTTACAACGCCGATGATTGCATCAAGGACATCAAGGCCCGTGACAAAGCCCGCGAAAGCAAACCCGCACGCGGCGATGGGGAGCCAAGCCGAAAACTCAAAGACGTGATGGATTGGGTAAGGGCATTTCTTACGCCACGCCCTCGGTTCGCAACCGATCTTTTTTCGGCTGGCGAAATGGCAGGGTTCAAAGAACTTGATATTCGTGATGCACTGGCGGAAGTGAATGCCGAAAACGTCAAAGAGAAGGGTAAACGAGCCGGTAAGTCAATCTGGCGACTTCGTGGCATGGGTGACGAATACAACAACCGATCTCCACACGCACCTACGCCGACTATCTTTGAAGAGGGGGACTTTCCCCAATAACGCAAAAGTGTAAAAGTGTAATCGCAAAACAACAGAAAACGCCGTAAATCATAGGGGTTGTTAAACTTTTGACCCTTCTCAAAAGTTTAACAAAAGTTTAACAAAAGTGTAAAACCTGAACCGTGAATATCTCGAAGGACTGGATAAATTAACATTGTCACAAGGAGCCGAAGAAATGGGACTGTATAAACGAAAGATCAAAATTGAGATTCCCCCCGATGCCCCACGAAAGGACGTTAAGGGGAAGCCTTATGCGAAGATTAACGGAAATTTCTGGCCCGTTATCTCAACACCACAAGGAGAGCGAGCCGTAACGGAAACGGAAAATTGGCACGCCCGATGGAGAGACGAAAACGGCAATATGATTCGACGATGCACAGGGCATCGGGATAAGACCAACGCGACCCGTTACCTTATCGAGCAACAAGAACGGGTTCGCAAGATCAAGACAGGACTGATTACCCCGCAAGAACTCGAACAAGAATCGAAGGGAGGAACCTCTCTTTTTGATGCCCTTGAAAGCTATCTCGAATATCTGACCGTCAACGGGACAGGATCGACCTACCGTAAGAACGAGAGAGGGGCAATCAATCGCGTATTGAGAGAACTTCCCTTTCGCACGCCTAACGATCTTGAGCACGATAGTTTCGTTCAATGGTTATCGACTGCAACGGGACGGAATCGAAAACCTCTCTCAGGTCGAAACCGGAATCACTTCCGCGACGCGATGCTACGGTTCACGGAATATCTTGTGAATGAAAACTATCGCACGACCAACCCGTTCAAGAAAATCAAAACCGTGAACGAGGCCATCGGACGGGAAACGAAACGCAGGGCATTCACTCAGGATGAACTTACCAAACTCTTCGAGGTTACTCTTTCACGACCCTTGAAGGAAAAGCAAACGATCCGACGAGGAGCAAGGAAAGGGACTCAAGCTGTGAAGCTGCGACCGGAAACCGTGATCCGTTGGACATCGGTAGGGGAAGAAAGGTATCTCATTTACCGCACCCTTCTTTTCACTGGCTTGCGTATCAACGAACTCCGCACGCTGACTGTAGCAAGGGTAAACCTCACTCCTAATCAGGAAGCTATTCATCTCGAAGCCCATAACGAGAAGAACCGACAGGGAAACACAATTCCCATTCGAGCCGACCTTGCCCTACAGTTACGGGACTGGATCAAAG
>CAZFDX010000620.1:0-6334 GCA_964518325.1 uncultured Alcaligenaceae bacterium
CTGCTGATTTTGGATGAGCCAACGAGCGGTTTGGATCCGGTGCAAATCCGCGAAACCTTGAACACCATCAAAAGTCTCGGTGGCAAACATACCGTTTTGCTTTCCACACACATTTTGAGCGAAGTCGAAAGTATTTGTGATCGGGTGGTGATTATTAGCCGAGGGACGCTCCGTTGGGATGGACGCCTCAGCGAACTGGCCAAAGAGCATCCGACCTATCGACTTGAGGTAAAAGGAAACGGGAAAGAATTGTGTGAATCGTTACAGAAAATTTCTGGGATTCAGCAAGCCCAAGTGATTGGTCAACAGGACGGGCATGCTTTTATCGAGATCGAACCACAAACCAATATCGATATTCGGGAACGAATTTCGCAAACGGTTTTTGAAAAGGGAATGAGCCTTTTTGCTTTCGAGACCAAACGGAAGAATTTGGAATCGCTGTATATGGATGTGGTGCTTCGTCCCGATTCCCGAACGATCAGCAATTGAGTAAACGAGAAAAAGGAATATGTCTTCGGAACCAACCTCAACATATCGAATTCCAAGCGAACAAGCCCCCTCTGAGGTACTTCAAGAAGAACATTGGTTCATCCGTTCTCTGGGAACCGCAGGGGCTACGTTGCTCACCGCAGGGATTATCGTTGTTTTAGCGAATGAATCTAAACCTCGGTTTATCCCCACTCAGGTCGGTGCAGGGGCGATTCTGCTTGGCTTTCTGATGACGATTTTCCATGCCCTTCGTGATGGTGAGCAAACGATTCGCCGATCTTATGGATATGGGGGAATCGCCCTTTGGTTGAAGGGGTTGCTCTGGGCTTTGATCCCTCTTTATCAAAGTGCCACCAAAACGATTCCGGAAGGGCAAATTCGGGTCTATGAAAGTTACTTTTTTCCCTATGGAATTTCTTTTTTAACGATTGGATTATTTTACATTGCCGCTTGGTTGAAGCACGAAACCCAATCTCGGCAACGCAAAATCGGCTTGTATCTTCTTGGCATAAGTGCGATCGCGGCGATTTCGATTGGTTTTTTTGTGGGGAGCGTAGAAACTCGTTTTGTCTCAAACTACAGCACTACGCTTTTGCTTTATGGCTTGGCCTGCACTTGTGTTTTGATCGTGAATACAGGAGGGGTCGAAGGCGATGGCTTTTATCTGGCGTGGACGTTGATTGGTGTTGGCGGTGTCATGTTCTTGACCGTTTTGATCCGAGTTTTTCTCCCCAAGGATATCCCTTTTTTCGTACCGACTGGGATTTTACTTTTGATTTTAAGTGCCCTGTATATGATCGTCGGATATTTTTGGGTCTCGGATAGTCAATATGCCACGCTGACCCGTCGGGAGTTGGCCAGTTATTTCACCTCGCCGATTGGATATGGCCTGATGGTCATTTCCCTATTTTTTGGCGGGTTGTCTTATCTGCTCAATTTTGAACCCCAGATATTTACCGGTGGACAACGACGAGTGATTTTTGAACCAATCGTTGCCTATTTTTGTTCCAGTGAGATGGGAATCCTTGCGGTGACGATGATCGTTCCGATTATCACCATGCGCCTGATCTCGGAAGAAAAACGTACAGGGACCTATGAGGTTCTGATGGTGGCCCCCGTGAGTGATTGGGCTGTGATTCTCAGTAAATTCACCGCAGCCTGGTTTATGTATTTGTTTACTTGGTTATTGTGGGGTGCTTACCTACTTTACTTCCGAGCCGATAATCCCGCTTTTGAAATACGGCCTTTGCTCAGCTTTGGCTTAACGGTGGCGTTGGCCGGGCTGAATTTCATTGGTATGGGCTTGTTCTTTTCGTCGTTAACAAAAAATCAAATCATAGCGGCGGCTTTGACTTTGTTAGGCATGATGTTCTATCTTGGGCTTTACATTGTTGGTGCTACCCCCTTGATTTTCCCTGTTTCGGAAACCGGATTAGAAACCTCGCCTTGGAAGACCTTTTTCCTTCATGCGAGTTACATCAATATGTGGTTCCAATCGGGGCAGGGACGTTTGCAAGTTCGGGATGTGGTTTTACATGCGAGCCTTTCGATTGGGTTTCTATTCGCTACCCAGAAAGTTTTAGAAGCTCGTCGTTGGTCGTAAGAATACTTGAACATTGAAATTTGTATCAGAGGGAATGGTTGTGTCGGAGAATAACCCAACATCGAATACCGATTCATTCAATCCATCGGAAGCGGTCGTCTCTCAAGACCAATCGAAGAAGGAACGCTCTGCCCGCACTAGTTTGGGTTACGGGGTTTTCGTGCTGGCGGGCATTTTTATTCTAATCGCCGTCTTTTGTTTCCTCAAATTTAGTGGGGTGATGTCCCCCCCCGAGACCTCTTCCCAATCGGTTTCAACCAAACAAAAGGAGACCGATAAACAATCTGAAAAATCCCTCGGTGGGGAGGATGAAAAAGCAACCCCCGTTAAGAAATATAAACGGGGCAGCCCCGATTATTTTGTTGGTGGCCTGGCCGCATCCTTAATGGCAATTGGCTTGATTGGTTTTGGAATTCGTCAATTTTCTTCATCAGCCCAAAGCGCGACTTCTGGAATCCCCCTGATCGTCGAAGGGGGATTGATGGGAGCTTTGTTCGGTGTCGTAGTTTCTCTGTTTGCTTTGGGCTTGGCGTGGAATCAACAAAAAGTCTTTTTTGAATTAACGGGACCTAATTTCTCGGACAATATCCTTCCTGCCTTGCAATTGGTTTTCTTATTTTTCATTGGGCTGGTGATTTCTTTTGTGAGTTTAGTCCTCACCCGCTCCCAAGAACGGGTCAATCCCCTCGTCAGACGGTTGATTTACGGCTTTAGTTCAACCATGTTGGTTGTGATTGTATGCCTTGTGATTTTGGTGCTTAATGGCATCGTAGCGGTCCATGTGCCCAATTCGCTGGTCACCAATGAAACCGCCTTCCAAGGGATTTCGCCTCAATCGAAGGCCTTTCTACGCTCGTTAAATACCCCCGTGAAAGCCTACATGATTATGCCCGAATCGAATCCTCGTCTTTATGATGGGCTTTATAACGACTGTCGGGCCTTGTTGAGCGATTGCCGAAATGCGAGTTCCCTATTCGATTACGAAATTCTTACGCCAGGCCTTCATGCCACACGGATTGCCGAGCTGTTGACCCAATATCAAGTTTCCAACGAAGAGCTTGGTGATTCTGGCAAGGGAATCCTTTTAGTTATCAATGATGATCCTAAAAGAAAAACCTTTTTCCCTGCCCGTTCCCTTTATCGACAAGAGCAAGGGCAGGGCGACGGCATCGATTCGATCATCACGTTTTTCGAGGGAGAAAATAAACTTCTCTCGGCCCTTATTAGTCAACTTGATGATAAATCGGGACAGAAAATTTACTTCTCTCAAGGGCATGGAGAAATTCCTTTTGATTCGGTGCCACCCGATCCTCAAGGGAATCACCCCGATTCTTTGGCATCGTATGTGAATGTGTTACGCGAAAACGGTTACGATGTTCGACCTTTGAATCTCAGTAAAGAGGGGGTCAAAGTCCCCGATGATTGCATCGTACTGATTTTGGCCGAACCTTCGCAAACGGTACCAGTCAATTCCCCGATGCAAAAAGCCCTGAGAGAATATGCTGCTCGGGGGGGGCGGATTTTGGCTTTCATGCCGGCCAGTTACTCGCAAGGGAAAGTCATTCCAACAGGGTTAGAGGAATTCTTTATTGATTTTGGTATCCGAATTGAACCCGATAAAAGATATGTCGGCGGGCCAACTCGGGTGGTGATACCCAATCAGGGTGTGATTTTGAGTTTCGAGGAATTGGCCTTAACTGTCCCAGACAAACTTTCTTCTCCTCTCGCGGCAGCTTTTCGGAATACCGAACAATCCTTGTTTGGCAGGGATTTTCGACCCGTGACCTTGATTCCAAGTCCCCAAAATTATGTCAATCAGATTGTACTCACCACACCAAAACGCCAATTGATTTGGAAAGAAGAATCGGAACGAGTGAATTACAATCAAGTGATGCGACAATTTCGAGAGGATAAAAACGATGAATATGCTCGTCTCAAATCGCTGAGTGATGAGGATAAGCCCGTTGTGATCGTTTCGAGCCGTGCCGATCAACCCGGTGAAAAACTCAAACCCCGATTAATCTTTGTGGCCTGCTCGCAGATACTGCCCACCAGTGGTGATCCCAGAATGGCGACATTGGCCCGTTCCTCGATCGTCAACGATCTGATCGATCACCTACGGGAGCGCGACTCACAACTGGGTATCCAAGCTAAAAAACTCCCTACCTACAAACCCACAGGGACCTATGATTTCGCAAACTCGGTTCTATTCATGCTGCTGACCATGGCGATAGTCATTGGGGTAGGGATTACGGTTTGGTTTGCTCGTAGAAGATAAATCGCACAGATGTTGAAATAATGACCCAAATATAATCACACGAATATAGAAGATACAACTAGGACTCGACATTATGAATTTACGCACAACTTATATTTTGCTGGGTGTCGTTGGGGTAGGGCTTCTGATCCTACTGTTAGTTTTTTCGTTAGGTGGATCGAAAGGAAAAAATGCCCCTAAGATTGAGGGGTATCTGATTCAAAGTCTGCGGGCAGCGGACATCAAGGCCAGCGATATTGAATCTCTTGAGATTGAAAAAGCGGGGAATAACCCTGAGAAAATCGTCTTTGTCCGAGATAAAGGACTTTGGAATATCGTCAGTCCAATTCGAGGAAAAGCCGATGCCGTTTTGATGAACAATCTTTTGAATGATCTCTTCGAGGCCAGAACGGAAAAAAATGCCGAATTGGGTACGATGGAGCAACACGGGCTGGATGCGCCCGGAGTGAAGCTCACCCTCAAAGCAAAATCTCTGACCACGACCATTTCACTTGGGAATATCACAATCGGGGGAGATTCTGCACTTGTTTATGTTCACACCCCCGATCGAGGAAAGCGACCCGTTGCCTGCACCAAGAAAAACTTCAAATTGTTGATTCGTTCGGATGCTCCCGATAAGGCCACAAAATTTGTCGAAATTTGCAAAGGGCTGAATGAATTCCGACCTTTAGGCTTGCTCGGTGATTATCCCGATCCGCTCATGGTGACTCGGGCCATCACAATTAAACAGGGGAAACAAGAAATTTCGCTTGAGTTGAATAAGGACGGAACTTGGCGATTTACTTCTCCCAAAGAGTTGGGTGAAGCCGAAGTCGAGTCTTCGTTTGATCCAAAAAATCCCAAGGAGAATGCATCGACTTCGAGTATCCGTGCCTTACTGGGAACGCTACAAGGGATTCGTCCTGCCGATGCCAAGGATTTTCTTGAGCCAAAAGAGGGATTATCCAAGTATGGCCTTGACCCCACCAAAGACCCCGTTATGACCATTGCATTAAGTCGAACCAATGGCGATTTAGCTATTCTTTACCTCGGGGCCGACGTTCCGGATATGAGTCAAGATCGTGTGTTTGCCCGTCCCGAAGCAGATAGCATGGTGGTGAAAGTCAATGCCAAAGCTGTTCGGGATGTCAAACGATTGTTTGAGGACCCCAACCGATTACGATCGCGAACACTGGCTCGCCTCGACACGAAGAAGGTCGATGCCATTGATATTGAAATGGGCGGCCAGACAACCTCGTTCCGGCGCCTCCCCGAAGGTTGGTTTACATATCTCAATGGAAAACGCCGACCCGTCTCGAATGCGGTCTTTGAATTGCTGGATAAACTCGTTTCACCCAATTTACTCAGAGGTTTTCCCAAAGCGGACCTTCCTGAGGACCGACGCGGTTTTTCTAATCCTTCGGCCGTCGTAAAAGTCTGGGAGGGGGGAATTATGCCCGATACCAAAACGGATGCGAAAGACCCCAAAGAATCCAAAGTGGATCCAAATGTGGTGCCGAAAGTTCAACCCTTGCCCACGGTGGTGGTTCGTTTTGGACAAAAAGAGACGGGCAATGTCGTGTTGGTCCGCCGAGAATCGAACGGAGAAAAACTCGATGCGTTTGCTCCTCTCGAATTAGCAGCCCTTGCGGAACGAAAACCCTTTGAATATGTCGGAGCTACTCTTCCAGCGATCGATCCGAATAGTGTGCTGAAGCTCAATTTCCTTCGACAACGAGAAAACATCGAGGTTGAGAATACCACTCCCGATAAACCTTTGGCCCAATCATCATGGAAGTTGAACGCACCGGCTGCCCTGAAGGATCGCAATGGCGATCTTCCGAATATCACCAATCTGCTGAACAAAATTTCAACCTTTACGAAACAACCCCCACGAGTTCACGCCGAGAAACCCCTTGAGAAGCCCGAAGAACTTTTGAATCGACTGGAGCTAAACCCTGCTAATCCTCGGGGGATGTTACAAG
>CAZFDX010000621.1:0-3610 GCA_964518325.1 uncultured Alcaligenaceae bacterium
AAGTACGCGAAGAACACGAACGGTTGTTGTTACTGATTCCCGAAATTCAGAAACTTCGAGATTTGGCCCGTTACTTACAAATAAAAGTTCGACTTGCTTTGGCGGAGGATCGCATCGAAGATGCCCTGAATGATATTCAAACGGCCTTGGCGATGGCGCGGCATATCTCCGATGGGGCGATTTTCATTAACAATCTCGTTGGGTTGGCGATTACTAATACCTTTTTGGGTGAGATTGAGAAGTTGATGACACATCCTCAAGCACCAAATTTGTATTATGCTCTTTCTCATTTACCTCAACCGATTTTGAATCATCGTCGAGCGGTCGAAGGGGAAATGCGTTTGTTGGATTCTTTGCTACCGAAACTCAAAGACCTCGAAAGAAAGATGAATGCGGAGGAAGCCCGCAAAGAATACGAGCAATTTCATCAACGCTACCTCAATGCTTTTGCTGGACAAGCCCCTCTCGATCTGCCTAACACCCGATTGGCCTTGGCTGCGTGGACGACCCTAAAACTTCCTTCTGCCAAAAAATTTCTGATCGAACAAGGACGAACGGAAGAACAAGTGAACGCCATGCCTGCTTTGCAAGTCATATTGTTGGAATCGACCTTGAAAGCTCGTGATCTCCGCGATGAAATCATCTGCTTGTACGACCAACCCTACACGGATGCACTGAAAATGGCCTCGCAAACGAGTAAGAAAATCGAACAACTTCGAGCAACCGAAACCGATATTCTCACCGTTCTGACCATGCAATTAGTTCCAAGTGCGGAACGGGTTCTGGAATCTCAATTTCGTACCGAACGAAAATTGTTGACTCTGCAAACCATCGAAGCGATTCGGTTGCATGAATCCACAACGGGCAAACTTCCGGAAAAACTCAGTGATATTCAGATTGTCGTTGTCCCGAAAGACTCAGGAACAGGTCAATACTTCGATTACGAAAAAACGGAAAAGGGGTTTATTCTCACGACCCCTCCCCTTGCGGGCCTGAAAATCCAACCATTAACGAATTGGAAATACGAGATCATTTTGAACAAAAAATAACCCACTCTTTCCCGAAGACAATCTCAAGGAGATACCAATATGTTGAACTCGATTCTTTATCTTTCACTGGTATTGGCACAAGCGGCCCCTGCCAAGGACCTTGTTTCACCAATTCGGCCTTTTATTGATGAGTCCACCTTTATTGTGGTTCATCTCGAACCGAAGGGAGATTTTACCCATCTCATGAACGCGGTTTCTGCATTGCCTCTAGTGAATTCAGAACTAGTAACACCCGAAAATTTGAAAGAATTCCAACTTTGGCAAGCCCAATTTACGAAAGCAGGTGGGACCGACGTTTATTTGGTCTATGGATCAAATGATTATCCGAATATGCCGTGTCTCATTCTGGTTGGGAAAAATCCCAAGGATTTACCGGTTTGGCCCCTTTTTGGCACACATCGTGAGGTGATTCATAATGCTCTCGTTGTGGGTGAAGAAAAAGCCGTTAAAGTGATCGCAGAAAGAAAAGCGAGCAAACGGCCGGAATTAGAGACCGCTCTGAATTTAGGTCAAGGGGCATTAGTTCATCTCGCCTTTGCCCTGTCGGCTGAGTCAAAGAAGGTTTTCGAGGAAATTAGCCCCGTCCTACCAAAATGGGCAGGTGAGCAGAAGGTCGAGATATTGACTCAAGGAATGCGATACATCAGTTGGTCACTAGGGGCAGGGGAGAAAGTGCCCGCAAAATGGATTATTCAAGCGGTGGATCAGGAACGTGCCGAGGCCTTAAAAGGTTTAGGAGTTCTGACCCTGCAGGGGATTCAACAGATGCCAAGGAATGGATTCGGCTGGGACGAGAAGTACTGGAAATTATTCTTGAAGGTTTTAGAGTCCCATTACAAACCGACCGTGAAAGAGGATGAGGTGGTTATTCAGGCCAATTTTGCAGATTTGAGTCAGGAGATGGCCAAACAAATCCCATTTTCTTTCGTAGCACTTTCATTGAGTCAAAATAATATGAAACAAATTTTACTGGCGATGCACAACTATGAATCGGCCTTCGGTCGTTTCCCCGATGATATTCGTGATAAAGATGGGAAACCCCTTTTGTCATGGCGGGTGGCCATCCTTCCGTTCATTGACCAAGAGGCTTTATACAAGAAATTCAAACTCAACGAACCTTGGGATAGTGAGCATAATATCAAACTCAGTCAGATGGTTGTTAAAGTGTATTCGAGTCCATCGGCCTTGAAAATGGAAAAAAATAAAACGCCCTATCTTTCGATCCGAGGTAAGGGGCTATTCTTAGATAAAGCCGGTGGAACCAAAATCACTGATATAACTGATGGCACCAGCAACTCAATTGGGCTAGTTGAAGTCGATGAAAGCGAAGCGGTCATCTGGACCAAGCCAGCGGACTTGCAACCCAATCAGAAGGAACCATTCAAAGGTTTGACCCAGACCTACAAAGATCGAATTTTGGTCGCATTTATGGATGGTTCAGTCAGAACCCTACCTATCAAAATGGACCCCAAAAAGTTATGGGCTTTGTTCACGATCGGCGGCGGAGAAGTCATCCCGAATGATTAATTTGTGAACAGATTAGTTTGTGAACATTGGAAGGTTCGTCGTTTCCTATGCTTATCCAAAGTTTGGTCTGATCGATCTTAGGAAAAAAGAGCCTTCAGATCGAACTCGTCGAAAATAGTTCGATGCGATGTCGGATCGAACTTGTCGAGAAAGCGCAACCAGAAGCACCTCTCACCGGTTGAAACAGATAGAATAACTCAATGCAAGTGATAGCATTGGGAACCGCGTTGGTGGATTGTGCGCGCCTCCGCACGGCGATCGAGGCTTTAGGGGAACGCTTGCTCTTGAAAGCCTACACGCAAACCGAACTAGAGTATTGTCACTCTCGACCGCATTCTACAGAATGTTTTGCAGCCATTTGGGCCGCCAAAGATGCGATCCTCAAAGCATTGGGGCTTCGTGCAGGTGGGCCGGAACGAGGCCAAATTGAGATTCGTTTTCAAAACGGGATCGCACAAGCCGTTTTATCCGGTGTGGTGAAAGCTCGGGCCGAGAAAATGGAAATTGGAGGTTTTTTGCTCTCGACCGCTCATACTCGCCTCAGTGCCACGGCCACGGCGCTTGGTTTACGCCGATGATTCGTACCGAACGAAAATTCACTAAAATAAGATAATGAGCTTCGATCACCCTTGGGCATTTTGGTTATCGATACCCCTTGTGCTGCTGGCACTAATCCTCGGGCGTGCCCAGCGTTGGCAACGGGCAGCTCATCAATCTCTGGGGCAAGTTCAAGGGGTCCGACCTGTGATTTGGTATCGTCCCGTTCTTCTCATGATGGGGATGACCAGTTTGATTTTCGCAGCAGCGGGACCTCGCTGGGGGAAGGGTCAGCAAAACGCTTCCATATTGGGGCGAGATTTAGTAATTGTCTTCGATTTTTCTTGGAGTATGACCGCAGAGGATATGAATCATGCGGAGTACAAAGAGCGTTGGGATGCCGCTTTGGAAGGTGTCTTAAAATTGGTTCAACATATCAAAAGTAGGGGGGGGGGAACGATTAGGCTTCGTTGTGTTTGCGGCTCGGCCTTATGTGG
>CAZFDX010000622.1:0-14358 GCA_964518325.1 uncultured Alcaligenaceae bacterium
AATTATATCCAAGCGATTCGCAATGCCCGCGAAGGAGAAGCCAGTCGAGAATGGTTTTCTGCCCCCGAGTTGGCCAAACTTTTGGAACTCCCCCGCGAGCAACTGGCACCGTTTTTTGGGACCGGTTTTGCGTATGCGGTCATCGATGGGCTTTATGAAGCCACCGACCACGAGAGACTCTTGGCAGCGGAAGAATTTTGGCATGATTTGAAACAAGCAGTGAATGCACTGCTTTCCGATAACCCTGCGGAGGTGACCTCACACCTGCGCGCTGCCAACGAAAAACTTCGCTATGCCCGAGAGGTGATTTCGAGTTCGACTTTGTATTGGCTCGATTTTTGGCAACTCGATGAGAACACCACCGTGGAGCAGGCCCCTTATTCTTTGACACGCGGACTTCCGCTCAATGTGTTGACCACTGCCCAGACCCTGCACCGTTTGAACGAACAGCAACCCGCCCTCATTCAGAAGTTGCGCGAAAGATTAGATGAATCGATTCAACCGCCTGTAGTCGAAGTAGTCGGGGGCCTTGTGAGTGAACGGGAAGATAGCATCCTGCCGGCGATCTCGCAACTGCATAATCTCAAACGTGGGCGCGAACTCGTGAGTGAGCTTCTCCCAACGAATGTGCAAATCTTGATGCGTCGAAAATCGGCCTATCATCCTTATACTCCCGCCTTGGCACAAATCGCGGGCTTCCAAAGGGCCAGTTTATTAGCTTTCGATGGGGCTGTGATTCCTTCCTATCGTTCTGCCATTGTGAATTGGTCCAGCCCCGATGGAAAATCTTTGGACACTTATTGCCGTATGCCCAGCCCCGCTCATAAAGCCGAGACCTTTTTTAACATGGTTACGGCACTTCATCAGGCCACGATGAACGATAGCTCTCCCACGTTGGCCTTAATTCATGAAGGTGCCGAGGCATTCGCGGTGTATCAAGACCTATTGGCGTTTGCGGAGCTGGGGTCTGCCTTGGGGGAATTCGCCACCATGAGTCGATACCTTTCTGAAGCCTTGGCTGGCGAATATGCAGGCATTGCACCGATTGATGATTTCTTTGCCGACGATCTCGATCAACGGGTGACCTCTCACAAGTCGAATCCGGTGAGTGCCTTCCCCCGTTTTGCGCGCCTGCGACGACGCTTCGATACCGTTGCCTCGCTCATGGCCATTTATCGTGCTTTGGGACCCGAAGACCCCACCGAGGCGGAACTCGAAGACTTTCGTACCTTTGAGAATGAAGAGAACCTGCTGGAACAAAATGCTCCCCAAGCCACGCTGAGCGAAACTTTCCCGAATTTGGAAAGTCGGGTTTTGAATCGTTTGGTCGAACGACTACAAACCCGAGCGGAAGCCAATAAACCGGGGTACCTATTGCTCAACCAAGCTCCGTTTACTCGTCGGGTGGCGCTGGAGTTAACACAAACGGGGGCCGTCCCAATCGAAGGGCCTGTGAAAGCCTCTCAAAGCGATGCTAACGGTGCCAAACACGTTGTCGAAATTCCACCGTTGGGTTTTGCTTGGATTCCGAAAACCCCGAAGGGGACCCCTTCACCTCGTGCTCGTGTTCGCAACGCCGAAGGAAATGTCATTCGCAATGAGTATTTGGAAGCCGAGATCGATCCGAAAACAGGTTGCCTGAAAGTGCTGCGCGACCTGCGCTATCGCATAGGTCGTTTGGGCCAACTGTTGGTGTATAATCCCGGTTCTCAATGTGTGGGGAAAACACTCACGATTACCTCGGCGGGGCCTGCCTTAGGGGAAATCGTCACCGAGGGTTCCTTGCTCAATGAACAAAACGAGGAACTCGCCACATTCCGGCAACGATTCCGGATTTGGCTGTCGCGTCCCCTACTCGAAATCCGCACCGAGATCAATCCTCTCAAACCCATCGAAGGGTATTGCTGGCATGCTTATTATGGGTCGCGTTTTGCTTGGCGCGATGAACGAATTCACATGCAACGGGGATTGTGTGGCGTATCCATGCAGACCAATCATAGTCGGCCTTTGAGTACCGATTTTATCGAATTAAAATTCCCCGGCGCCTCGACCGCAATTCTCACAGGCGGGCTTCCCTTTGTGCAAAAACAGGGGCAACGTATGCTCGATGTGGTGATGATTACCGAAGGGGAAACAGAAACCACGTTTGAACTGGCCCTTGGGATCGATCGGGATACATGGATGCCCCTAGCGTCGGGGGTCACGGCTCCCGTTTGTTGTGTCGAAACCACAAAGGGGCCGCCTCATATTGGTCCTTCCGGTTGGCTATTCCATCTCGATGCGCCGAACTTGCACTTGGTGGACCTTCGGGCCACGGGGGAGAAGCGTCAATTCGTGCTGACCTTACAAGAAACAACGGGCCTGCATGGCGGCTCGGCAGAATTGCGCTGCCCTAGAAATCTGGCCCGCGCTTATCATTTAAGCGGTGACGATCAACCGACACTAGAACTTCCTGTGAGTGGTGATGGCGTTCGCCTTGAGTTTGTCGGCGGAGAATTATTGCGGATCGGGATCGAACTGGAATAGTCCTTCTCGATGGCAGATCGTCAACCAATCATCTTTCTCGATGGTAATCGTTTCTTCATCGCAAATTGTGAGTGGTGGAAGTGTCGCCCCCCCACCTCGAACATCGACTCAATGGCGGAAGTGTCGCACCCCCGTGAACATCATCACTAACCCCGATTCATCACAGGCTTGAATCGAGTCTTGATCTTTCTTAGAACCTCCCGGTTGAACGAACGCAACGATGCCCGCTCGGGCGGCCAAATCCACATTATCTCGGAAAGGGAAAAACGCATCGCTTGCTAAAACAGCGCCGTGAACTTGAGCGCCGGCTTTTTGGATCGCGATTTGGGTAGAATCGACTCGACTCATTTGGCCGGCTCCCACACCGATGACCCGTCCCTCTTTTGCTAGGACAATCGCATTACTTTTTACATGTTTGCACACCCGCCAAGCAAACCATAAATCCCGAAGTTGCTGGGCCGTCGGCTGTGCTTTCGTTTTGACTTCCCACTTATTGGGATCATCGGCATTCACATCCATTTCTTGGACGAGCAAACCCCCATCGAGCTTGCGAAAATCCCAAGTTCGTTCTCGTCCCCCTTTGGGGATCGGTCCGGTTTTTAACAAGCGAACGCTATTTTTCCAGCTAGGTCTTGTGGTGATTAACTGAAAAGCCTCTTCGGTAAAATCGGGGGCGATAATACATTCGATAAATCGATTGGGTTCGGCTATTTTTTCTGCCGTTTGTTCATCTAATACTCGATTGAATGCCAAAATCCCACCAAAGGCGCTGATGGGGTCCCCTGCGTAGGCATGCAGAAAGGCTTCGCAAAGGGTATCGGCAATGGCAGCTCCGCAGGGATTATTGTGTTTAATGATGCAGGCAGCCGGCTCCTCGAATTCGCGGACCAAATTCCATGCACTTTCTAAATCGAGTAGGTTGTTGAAACTCAATTCTTTTCCATGAAGTATCTCGGCAGTCGAGACGGTTGCAGGTACGGGTTTGGGTTCCACATAGAAGGCAGCTTTTTGATGCGGATTTTCCCCGTATCGCAAGGGGGTCTTCAGAACATAGGATTGTGTGAATCGGCTGGGGGGAAAACCTTGGGGTTCGTGCGAGCTGAAATAATGGGCAATGGCAGCATCGTAGGCGGCTGTGCGGGCGAAGACAGCACCGGCGAGTTCCCGACGGGTGGCCAAGGAAAGTGCCCCGCCGTTGTTCGTTAATTCTTGTATGATCGAGGCATATTGGTTGGGATGGGTGATGACCGCAACCGCATCGAAATTCTTGGCAGCAGAACGCAGCATCGAGGGGCCACCAATATCGATATTCTCAATCACTTCATGATCTTCGACATGAGGTTTAGCTACGGTTTCCTCGAAGGGATACAAATTGCACACTACCAAATCAATCGGTTCGATCTGGTGCCGAGAAATGGTATCCATATGAAGCGGAAGGTCCCGTCGGGCGAGTAACCCCCCATGAATTTTCGGATGCAATGTTTTCACGCGACCATCGAGAATTTCGGGAAAACCAGTGACCTCGGAAATATCTTTCACAGCAAAACCGGCTTCGGTCAGGAATTTGCGGGTCCCTCCTGTTGAGATGAGTTCTACCCGAAATTGAACCAGTACTTTGACCAGTTCTATTAACCCTGTCTTATCCGAGACGCTGATTAAGGCCCGACGAATCTCTCGATTCATATTGATTCAATCTCACGAAAACCTTGGATGAGTGAGCGACTTCGATTCCACCGATCTTTCCTGACGAATCATCGTTCCTGCCATTGGAGTCGCCGAAGTTTCTCTTCGTCGATCCGATCGGTTGAAGGTCACTCGCACGAAATTCTTCGGGGGGTATTCTACGAACCTTGTATTGATCGGGGACCCATGCTAATTTCACCATTTCCGAGCGAGAACGGCTCGCAACCGATTCTTTCATATAACGCATACATCGAGAAATCTCCTGATGACCATCCACGATTCAGCAAGTGAAAAACCCGAATTTATCCCGTCTAAGGAAAAATTGTGGGAATTTTCTGTCATAACGAATCGTTTCCGATTGTACTTCAACGGGTGAGTAGGAGAGGGAGCCTTTATTTATGACATCTGCGATTTTGTCTTTCAAATTGGGTCCGGTGCAACCATTTATTGAATCGGCTCGGACAATGCGTGATCTTTGGAGCGGGAGTTATCTCCTTTCGTGGTTGGCCGCCCATGCCATGAAACCCCTCATTCAAGCTAATAACGTGGAGTTCATCACTCCCGATACTTCTTTGAGGGAAGGGAGCTTGCTGAAGGCAGTAATCACGGGAGAGAAAAAAGGCAAAAATGCCACACTCCCTTCATTGCCGCACACGTTCGCTGCGATGGTGCCTGCAGAAAAAGCCGAGGAATTACGTCAGGCCGTTCTTCAATCGGTCCGTAGCGAATGGCTAAACATCGCCCAAGCCGTTCAGGCAGCTTTAGATCGAACATTCCGAGAACACAATGAGAAATGGGACAAATTCTGGAAAGATCAGGTCGAGAGTTATTTTGATTTTACTGTGGTCGTTTTGCCCTTGGCCGATGCCACCCATGAACGCATGAATGAATTCGGCATTCCCGAAGACACTTCCCAACTGACCGACGAGGATAAATTGTTTGGCCGGCAGTGGAACCTCATCGGGGCTTTGCTCGATATGAGCCGTTCGGTTCGCCATGTGCCGAATTATTGGCCACAAAGTGAGGAAGGGCGTTTCCCAGTCAAGTGCAGCTTGTTCGGAACTTACGAGCAAATGGGGCCACCGAATTTTGGGGAATCTCGTGCCTTCTGGAAAAGTGTCACATCCGATTGGGACGGAATCAAAGGGACCCGTTTACAAGAGAACGATAAATTCTGTGCGATTGCCCTCATCAAGCGCTTTGCTTGGCCGGTCTACTGGAGTGAGAAACTAGGGCTAGCTGTGAAACAATTGCGCTTTACCGATACCGCAACGATGGCGGCTTCGGAATGGCTCGAAACGGCTACTTCCAAGGGTACTTCCAGTTCGTCTCGACTTAATCCCGAAAAAATTCGTGACGAGTACAACGAATGGAACGGTCAGTGGTTGCATTGGGTCAATCCCAAAGGGAGAGCCAACACCGATCTAAAAGCCGATGCGGAAAGAAAGGACGATCCCGCCTGCCCCGACGAAGTTTGGTCCCTCATTCAACAGAAAAAGAAAATCCAAGGGAAACCGCCTACCTATTACGCCCTGTTGATGCTCGATGGCGATAACATGGGCAAGGTCTTCCAAGGAGACACGGGAAAAAAACATTTTGGCTCCGGACGGGCACGCTTTCAAAAGATCACCGAACGACTGACGACCTTTGGCGACAAGGTGCAACAGATCGTTGAGAAGAAATACAACGGCGAATTAATCTATTCGGGGGGGGACGATGTTTTGGCGTTTCTGCCCACTACGCAGGTCGTGGCCTGTGCCCGAGAAATTCGACAAGCCTTTGGCGAGCAGATCATGGGGGCCTCTCTCTCTGGGGGGATTGCCGTAGTGCATTACAAGGAAGACCTGCGATATGCCCTCGAACAGGTCCGGCTTGCCGAACGGGCCGCAAAAGACATTAGCAAAGGTGCGAAGGACCCCTCGAAGAAGGATGCCCTTGCCATCGCGATCTGCAAACGCTCTGGCGAGCATGCTAATGTTGTCCTCGGTTGGCAGCAAACCGAGCATTTGGAGCAACTCCTTCAAAAATTCATTGCCGGTGCCACCGATCGTTGGGCTTACAAGCTCCGAGAAGAGTTACCCGTTTTAGAAGGATTACAACCTTTTGTGTTGGAGATTGCTCAGGGCGAAATTCTTCGTTTGGTGAATCGAGGGGAATATGGCTCGATCTCGAAAGAAGAATTCAAAAATGTCATATCAGGATTTTTTGATGCGTATAAGAATGAGATGAAAGATACACGAGGTTGGTCAGACAGCCGAATCCTTGAAGGATTTGTGCGATTATGTCAATCGGCATCGTTCTTAGCACGGGGGAGAGACTAATGTCGGAACAATGGATAGGTTTACGGCTCGATGCCATCGATACGCTTTTCTTCCGCGATGGTCGGCCTTTCGATGCGAGTAATCGTGTGGTCGGCGGGTTGCCCAATCCTCAGACCTTGGCGGGGGCATTGCGCACAACCTTACTCGGTGCGAGTGGTTTTTTTAAGGACCACCCGAACGCGAATCTGCGGACGATTTTGGAGCATGGGGACAAGGCCATTACCGAAGCGAAGTTTCGCGGCCCCTTTCTCGCTTTGGTCAAACGAGCCATACCGAAGCCGAAAAACGAAAAGGTCAAACAAGACAACCAGAATACCGAAGACAACCAGAATACCGAAAAGGAAGTGATTCCGTTGTTGGAACCGCCCGCAATTCTGGGGATCGATAAGGAGAAAAAGTCGGGTGAGGAGAAAAATTTCATTCGACGTATCCCCACAACGAAACCTTTGCCCGGTTGGAACGACCCTGACGGGTTATTGCCCTTGATCTGGAAAGACAAGAAAGAACCCGACCCCAAGGGGAAATTGCCCTTGTTCACCTTGCAAGGAATCAAAAAGCTGTTGAACGAGGGTACCATCGATCAGAAACAAACGATCGATCGGGGATTATTGACCAGTTACGATACCCGAACAGGAATCCAGATCGATTCCGAAAGACTGGCCACCAAAGAGGGCGGCATTTACGGAATCCGGCTGCTGTCGTTGAATCCGAAGATCATCTCCAAGGACGCTCAGGACGGAAACTGGGCAGGCTATTCGGTGTGTTTGTATGCGGAAATACTGCCCGGTGCGGGGGGCACATTCGATTGCAAATCGGCGTTGAATGGTACCCCGATCCCCTTCGGTGGTGAGGGACGCTGTATCGTGGCTCATGTAGTCAATGCACAAGATTGGCCGCTGCCGAAAGAGAACGAAACTCCGCCGGCCCGTTCGCTGTGGTACTTGGCCACACCGACTTTCTTACCGTTCTCGGATCGGTCGAAACGCCCCTTGCCTCGGGGAGTCAAGGCCGCGATCTCGGGGGGGGGGCTTGCCGTTTCGGGATGGGATGTGGTTCACAATGGTCCGCACGCGACCCGCTTTGCGGTGCCCGCAGGCGCTTGTTACTTTTTCGATCAGCCCGTGAATTCAAACGTGTTTCTAAATGATCAATTGACCGATTACAAGAATCTGGCCCAATGCGGCTGGGGTTTTAGTCTGTTAGGTAAATGGGAGGAATAAATCATGTCAAATAAGAAATGGGTCGGCGGCTTATTAGGCATTCACGCCCTGACCCCGTTGCATCCGGGAGCGGGCACTGCCCTTGGAACGGTGGACCTTCCCGTTCAACGGGAGCGCCACACCAGTTGGCCTTTGATTGCAGGTTCGGCCTTGAAGGGAATTTTGCGCGATGCCGCACGCGAACATTACAAAGGGACCGGCACGCGGGCCGAAGCCAATAAATCGGAACAGATCAAACAACTGTTCGGCCCTGAATCATCCGAAAACGATGCTCACGCCGGTGCCTTGAGTGTTTCCGATGGACGAGTGATCGCTTATCCGGTGCGTTCGATGAAAGGGGTCTTTGCTTGGATTAGCTGTCCGGCGGTCTTGTTCCGAATTCATCGCGATGCTCAATTGGCAGGCTCGGACCCGCTTCCCGAGGTGCCCAGTCATCTCGAACAGTTCAAAGCAATCGTAGCAGATAAATCGCCCTGCCTGATTCAAGGGAAGGAGCTGTTGCTCGAAGAATTTCGCTTTACGAAAGTGACAGGTGACCCGACCCCATGGGCACAATGGATTGCAGCGAATCTGCTCCCGCAGGGGGATCACTACAAGGCCACCCGCGAACGATTTACAACCTCCTTTGTGATTGTGAGCGACGACGATTTTACCCACTTTGTAAAATACTCGACCGAAGTGAACGCTCGGATTGCCCTCGATTACGAAAGCAAAACGGTGAAAGACGGTGCCTTGTTCTATCAAGAATTTTTGCCCACAGAATCGTTGTTTTATTCGGTGCTGTTGGTGAATGAATCACGCTCGAAACTAAAGGCCGAAGCGAAAGAGTTACACAAAAACCTTTCTGAGATTGTGACCAAAGTTCAAACCTTGCAAATTGGGGGCGACGAAACTACTGGTAAAGGGTTTTGCTCGGTCTTCCTGAAAGGAGGCAACTAACATGTCCGAACCCAAGAAAGATCAAGCCACTCCCGATCAAAAACGGGCCAAACATGCCCATGATGTGGTGCGCAATCTGAAGGATGGTACGGAATTCGACGAATTCTACGGAGCCTCCCAAAAACTACCCGTGCGGATTATGGCTTCGGGCTTAGGCCAAGCGTTGGCATTCATCCGTGCGAAGAACAAAACGCCTGCCTTGGTCAAAGCGCTCGGCGATTGGGTCCTGCGTGATCTCCCCGAAAAAGATCGCGACTTGCTCAATGCCATTATCACAGGCGATGCCGACAAACTCCGTGAATATACCGCTGAAGCGATGGCCTACTTGCAATGGGTGAACCGTTTTTGTGAAGCCAGAGAAAAAATCTCGAAAAAGAAAGGTTCTTAAATTTTTTAGGGTAGCACAATCATGACTCCGAATGAAACAATGGTGGTTCCTTTACCAAGATCGACCACACAGGTTTTCAATAACTTGCCCGATAAAGAAAAGCATCCCGGTTTGACCTTGGACAAATACGCCACCTCTTGGGATGTAATGGGCAAAACCGACGGGCTTTCCGAACGGGTCCAACGCCCTATGGTCGAACAGATCGTCAAATTATCCAAGAAGCCCCCCGAAGGGATTAACTATCCCGATCTGTTTGCCCGTTGGTGCCGAACGCTCGGCAAACACAGCTTCACCGCCACGACCAGTGGTCCCATGACGTTGCATTTAGCCCGTGCTTCGGCCCTTGAAAATGCAGGGATTTGCTTGCATCGCATCTATGGGTTTACCTACCTCCCTGGAACGGGGTTGAAAGGATTGGCCCGATCCTTCGCGGAGATTGTTTGGCTACCCGCCCAAAGCGATCCCAAGAAAGCGTGGCAACAGATCGAGCAGGTCTTCGGTTGGGCACCGGGTTCCGATCAACTCGGGGGGGGGGTCAAACCTTGGAAGCCCGCTCAAGCCGAAGATCACGGCCCGAATGACTCGGCTCACGTCGGTCAAATTATCTTTCATGATGCTTGGCCCGAGGCTTGGCCCGAACTCGTGGTCGATATTCTCAACAACCATCACTCGAATTATTATTCCAAGGGAGAACCCCCCGGCGATTGGGAAGCGCCGATTCCTGTGAATTTCTTGAGTGTGAAGCCCGGAACCAAATTCCGCTTTGCTGTGGCACCACGTCGGGACGATACCGATCCCCGCTTGTTGGAATTAGCGATGGTGTTCCTCAAAGGGGGCCTTTCGCAATTGGGCAGCGGCGCCAAGACTGCCTCGGGATATGGTGATTTCCTCATCGATGATAAATTCACACCGATCGTTTCCAAAGCACGACCAACCTACTCGACCACTCTCGAACTGGTCACCCCCGCTTTCTTGGCGGGCGCCGACCAGACCGATCCGAGCAGCTGCGAATTGCGACCCGCTACCCTTCGTGGACAATTGCGATGGTGGTGGCGAACCATGCACGCCGGTTATGTGACCATCGAGCAACTTCAACAACTCGAAGCCAGCGTTTGGGGGGATACCAATCGCGGCGGCCCCGTCCGTGTGATTGTGCGCCCCATCGGAAAGATTGTTCCTTATGCCTTCGATCGGAATACGATTATTCGCCGAGAAGGTCTTCCGAAACCTCCGAACAACAAAACTACGCAAGGCTTAACCTATCACTCCTACGGCATGGATGAGAAGAAAGGCGGCACGATAGTCCGACGCCACTACCTCGATGCCGGTTGCAAATGGGAAGTAATTATCTCCGCACGGGGTCCCCAAGCCGATTTGCTGCTCGAACAAGCCAAGTCGGCATTGCAGCTGTTGTGTCGGTATGGAGGGGTAGGCTCGAAATCTCGCAAAGGGTTTGGCAGCTTCGCCGATCTGCCCGATTTCAATTTGGCCAAGATCAAAGACCATGCCGATCAATTCCGCGAGGCCATGGGCATCAAGCGTGCCAATTTCTCGCCCGCATTGGCACAATCACCCTGCTTGGAGATTATGCTACCCGAACTGAGCATTCCTGTGGGTGGGAAAAACTATTGGTTGGCGTTGGATCAACTGGCGGCATCGGCCCAAGCCTTTGCTCAAAAATATAAACACGATTTGACCAAGAAAGCCCTCGGCTTACCCCGAAATGTGAGACCACCAATCACAGGGAAATTCAGAGCCGGTCGGCACGTCACCGATCGACACAGCTCACCGGCGCTGTATCACTTTGCCAAAGATGCGAACGGCAATTTGGTGATGCGAATGGGGATTTTGCCGGCAGCAGAGTTACCCACCCTGAAAGATTCGAGCGATTTCCTGAAAGAACTTCGGAACCACATCCAAAAAGATTTACCCCTTCGGTTCCAACAATTCGTTGCTGGAAAATCCGCGAGTAGCCCCCCCCCTCAGACCTCCGCAGCCAAACCTTCCAACCAAGGGCAGTTGGCCAACGGTCAACGTGTCAAGGCCAAGGTGATTGCCGATCCCAAAGACCAGGGGCGCCCCTTCGCTGAGATCGAGGGGCTTCGAGGAAATATTTTGAAGTTGCCCGCTGGGGTGACTCTCGAAATCGGTCAAGAGGTGGAGTTGATTATCAACAGCGTGAACTATCAAAATAACCAGATTATGTTCCGTTGGCCGACTTAATACGACTTTAGGAATCGGTCAAAAGGTGAAGCGGATCATCCGCAGTGTGCATTTTGAGAATGGATAGATTATGTTCTGTTAGCCTACTTAATTTCAGATAAGGAATCTTTTATGAGTCGTCCGATTTTACTTTGTACAGTTGGCACGAGCTTGATTTACCCAAATTTGGCAGGGCTGCGAAAATCGATCGCAGACGATGCGAACAAGCCAGAAGAGAAAAGAGCCTTTAAGCCCGCAATTTTACCGGCTGTTCAAAAACTGGCCGATGCCTACGACCAGAAAGATTGGCAAGCCGTCGGTGATGCACTGGCAGAAATCCCGAGTTCCGAACGCCTTTGTGGTGCCGAAGTGAACTCGATCCACAGCCTGATTCAACACAACTACGCCCCCAAGGATTGCGGCATTTATTTTCTCCATTCGGATACCGATGATGGTCGGAACATCGTGCAGGCTTTAACGAGATTGTTCACCCTCAAGGGGCATAGCCCCGTTCGTGGACTTCCCGTGACCGATCTGCAGGACCAAGACCCCAAACGATTCCGCACCAAAGGTCTGCGTAACTTGGCCAAGGTTCTTTGTGGCAAAATTCGGGAGCATTCCGCCTCGGCCTGTGCGATCAATGCCACTGGTGGTTACAAAGCCCAAATCGCAGTGGGAGTTCTGCTCGGGCAATCCTTAGGGGTTCCGGTTTACTACATGCATGAACGCTTTAGCGAAATCATCGCCTTCCCGCCGATGCCCGTCGCCCTCGATTTTGAATTCTGGATGGAACATAGTGGCTTGCTTCAACAACTCGATAAAGACTTTATCAAAAAGGCCGATTTCGCCGAGAACTGGAGCGAGAAATTAGAAACACTCGTCGATCAGGAGGTAGAAAACGGCACCGAGTATATTTGCCTCTCAGCAACGGGTCAGATTTTCCACGAGACGTTCCGCGAACGGTTCCGTTCGCAAAAGGATCAGGTTCTCCCCCCCCCCGCTCAGAAAAAGCTCGAACCGGTATTACACGATCACGGAGTGATTAAGAAACTGGAAGCGGAACTGCTGCGATATTTGAATGCGGTCACTCAAGAGGTTCCTTGTGTCACGCGATGTGTGACCAACTATTGTAATCCGGACCTACCAGCACGAAACCTGTTTCGACGGAGTGCCGATCACATCGAAGGGATTTATTCCGATGGTTCGCAAACGGTGAAATTCCGAGTCGAAACGACAGCGCAAACCAAAGGCCAACAGAACGCCGCCATCGCTGCCTTGAACGAATGGCTCGAATCGCGATAACGCACGCCTTTTCCCTTCCCAAAATTGCTTCCCTGCAACCGCTCCAGAGCAACGCGAAGAACAGAATCTCGATCCTCTCCAGAATAAAGCGGTTCGAGTTTGGTACTGCGATCCACCAATCCCCCAGAGAGCTATCTCTCTCCTACGAACAATCCGGCATTTGCGATCGGTCCGGCATTCTGGGAGATACAGCCACCTAGCCCCGCCTCTTAAAAAACACCCAACAGGAACTAGGGGCGTTTCAACTCGAAAAGGTCCGAGGTATGGCAGTAATAGTCGCCGCCGAGACGAGCTATCGTCTGAATTTTGCGTGGGTCCACCCGTTTGTTTTCGTCCAGAACGCGATCATCGATATGAATCGCCAACACCTCACCGATCACCAAATTGGCAGCGATAGGCCCTTGTCCGACGTTCACGATTTGCAGAACTTTACACTCCAGAGCGGCCGGACTTTCCGTGATTCGCGGAGGTTTCACGAATTGCGAAGGGGTAGTATGCAACCCAGTCAGGTCGATTTCACTTTGTCCGGTCGGAATCTCTTTCGAGCTGAGATTGACCTTTTCCGCCAACGACGCCACCGAGGCATTCACCACAAATTCTCCGCTCGTCTCGATATTCAAGAGCGTATCCTTTTTCGAGCCATCTCGTCGCAATGTCGGCGAAAAAACAACCACCGGTGGATTCGCTCCAAAGGTGTTGAAAAAACTGAACGGGGCCAAATTGACCACCCCTTGGCGATCAATCGTAGTGACCCATGCGATTGGTCGCGGTGTCACAATTCCTGTGAGCAAATGATAAACATCGACCACTGGAGTTTTTTTGACGTCAATATCCATGAATTATTCCCAACGACACACATTCAAACTTGCCCCACACCATCGGGGCTTCCCCACACACCATTGGGCTTTCGCCAAACACAACCCTCATATCTTAATGAATCGGGGCTGGTATGAGGGCTATCTGCTACCATCGATTAACTGGGCTATTTGCTACCACTGCTACCACCGACCAGACTGCGGACAATGGCCGGATCGGGCCGACCGATGCTCCACAGGTTCAGGGTGAAATCGGCCTTTAATTCTTTGCCAGCGGGGAAATGCAAGAAGATCGACCACCCCCCTGTTTTCTTCGGTGTAACGACCCACTCTGCTGAATCGGGTAAATTCTTCGCTTGCATCACCAAGGTTTTCTCAGCTTCGAGAGGAACCAAAATCAGGCGATCTTCCGGTTTGATTTTATTGGTTGTTTTCCAATCGATCTTTTGATCTTCCCCTGCGAGGTTATAAACCTTGGGTTCGTTCCCTTCGGTGGTCAAAAACCAAGTGCCTTCGCCGCTGGCTTCTTTCAAACTGATTTTGCGAGCGATCCCGTAGAAACCTCCACTTAATGGTTCCGGCTTTTCCACCACATTCAACACCGATGAGGTTTCCCCCTCGACCCGATATTCAAAGGTCGGTAGCCCTTTCTCATCTAACGAGTAGCCATCGAAATGAACGCGCTTACGACCACTAAAGTATTCGAGTTGGCCAAGAGGAACACCAAAAGCAGGGTCTTTGCCCCGATTCGATAAATCGGGTGGGGTGGAACTTCCACTAATGGCCCAAGGATTTCCTGCGGGGGAAGTCCAGAACTTTGGCCCCAGTAATTTCGCGGGTTGGCCTCCGCGATTATTCCACACCGGCGAAACATCAAGGAATGAACCCGACCAAGCCATAGTCAAGCGGCAGGTATTGGCATCGAAGGCCATATTCACCCCCCCCGGATAGCCGACGGCAAT
>CAZFDX010000623.1:0-1995 GCA_964518325.1 uncultured Alcaligenaceae bacterium
TCTCTCATTCGTACAACTCTTGGCGCAAGCTCGATATGGTCAACCGATCCGATATTCCCTCCCCCCCCCCTCTCAGTTGATGGGGAAGGCCATCTTGTATGCTCCCTTTCCCTTAACGATTTCCCGCCCATTGATTGTTCCCGAGGGCCATCTCTGGGCCGATCTCCCACCGGTCGGCTCACAGATCGAGGCAGGGCAACCGATTCTCAGTTGCTTTGCTCAAGGTCGAACGGTCTCAGAGGTGTTCCATCATTTGAAGAAGCAAGCCCGTTTCGTCGAGCAATTTTTGAAGATCCCCTCACAATCCCGAAACGGCTCCAACTAGGCTTCTCCCTGTTCGGGAATCGACCTATAGAATATCAGGGCGTCCGAGATTCGATTTCCAAAAACAGGTTAGGTATGGCCGCCACAGCACCCAACACGGTTCGAGAATTCTGCGAACTTCTGAGCCATAGCAAATTAATGAACCTTGAAGAGATTCAAGGCCTCTCGAAACATTGGCAAAATGCTTCTAAGCCTGCGGATGATATTGAAGGGTTCCGGAAACTGTTGGTTGCCAATCGATATTTGACGGAATATCAGGCAGCATTGATTGCCCGAGGGCGCTCCGACGGCTTCTTTTTTGGCGATTACAAAATTCTCGAAAAGATCGGCAAGGGACGCTTCTCGGGGGTTTACAAGGCCATTCACAAATCCGGTCAGGTGATTGCCATCAAGGTTTTGCCGGCCTCGAAGGCCAGCGATCCCAAGGTTTTGGCTCGCTTCAAACGAGAATCGCGATTTCTGACCCGTTTGAATCACCCCAATTTGATTCGGGCTTTTCAAACGGGTGAAATCGACGGTCGCCATTTCATCGTGACCGAATTTCTCGAAGGCGAAACCCTTGCGGAATTACTGGAGAAACGAAACAAAATTCCTCCCATCGAAGCCTGCCGCTTGATTCACCAAATTCTTCTCGGTCTGCAACATGTGCACGAAAAAGGGATGGTCCACCGCGATATTCGCCCCGATAACGTGATGGTGGTGGATCCCCTTCTCGGGGGGAGTTCATCTTCTCCGAATGATACCCTGCGTAAAACCGTCAAGATACTCGATCTGGGTTTAGGGCGTGCCACCTTCGATGAAGAAGCCCCCTCGGATGAACCTTCGGAGCTGACCTCGGCGGGGGCGTTATTAGGCTCCGCGAATTACTTGGCTCCGGAACAAGCACGCGATGCCACCAGTGCCGACATTCGGGCCGACATTTATTCCGTCGGCTGCATTTTATACCAACTGATCACGGGTCGGCTTCCCTTTGTCGATGAAACCACAATCGGGCAAATTCTCAAGCATGCTCAAGAACCGGTGCCGCAATTAGCGCAGGCAGTGTCTTCGGTTCCTGCGGGGTTACAACAAATTCTCGAAAAGATGATGGCCAAATTCCCACAACAGCGTTACCCCACCCCCCAAGCGGCGGCCGATGCTCTCGAAGTTTACACCCGCACTGCCCCGAGCGTGACGCCGACCCCTGCTCCGTTGAAGCAATACATGGACTACCTCTACGAAGCAGGGCATATCGAAGAGGAAAAACCCGCTGCTCAAACGACTCGTTCCAGCACGCTCGATCAAAAATCGACTCCAGCACCAGCACCAGCACCAGCCCCGATTCCCGTTGGTAAGGTCGAACCTACTCGAAAGGGGGGGGGGCCGAACGCTGCCAGTTCCACAACGAATGTTCCTGTTAAACCGACCAATAAGCTCCCCGCTCCGGTCGTGCAGCCCCTTGTTTCTGATGTGGAATTAGTGGATGTGGAACTGGTCGAGCCAAACCAACTGAAGTCGTCGGGTGTTGCCACCCCTGCCGTTAAACCGGTCGCTCCACCTCAGGCACTCACACCGAGCTTCCAACCTTTGAATGCTCCCCCTTCTGATGAAGAAGAAGAAAGAAGCCTTTTTGAGCTAGATCGACGTGATTATATCATGGTGCCGACCTGTCTCGTATACACCTCTCCGAGC
>CAZFDX010000624.1:0-7711 GCA_964518325.1 uncultured Alcaligenaceae bacterium
ACGAAGAGAAAGCCGTATAGAACAGCTGGACATGGGGAACCGGTGGAAAGAGACGGCATGGAGTGAAGAACAACCTTGAATTGGCCCGTGTGAACAGTGATATTGGACAGCAACATGGCCTTGAAGACGGTCCAGCCGACGGGGAGTAATCCGAAGCCGGCCCCGTGAACGAACGACATCACCGACATATCCAAAGGCATTTTGTAGACCAACCACGCGACCAAAACGGCTACCAAGGCCCCTGCCGCTCCGGCTTTCGATGCTAACCAACGTCGCGGAACCAATAAATAAAACAAAACCACAACCGGCAAGGCTGCCATGATTGTTGAGAGTAACCGAAAATTGAGAGGATCGAGATTTTGGATATAGGTCACTGCAAAAAGCATAGTGTCGGCTCGGGAGGGTGGATGGGCTTTTCAAAGATGCTATGAACCCTATTCAAAAAGTGAACCTTTTACCGGTCGCGGTCCCTAAGTTCCTCTTTTTGAGTGGTCTTCTGATCGCTAGGCTGGGGATTATTTCTTGGGATTATTCACTTGGAACCAACGTTCCCAATAGGTTTTCTTCCTAATATCGCTACTCTCGTCTAATTCGCTTGGAGGAAGCTCGGCATAGGCTTGTTTCATCAGCTCAAACACCTCAAGCGCTTTTCTTCCCCATTCTGGCTCTTCAGGATAGGAGATCATTGCCTGACGACAACTACGATACATATTCGCCAAGGCTTCGAGTTGTTCGACCCGCCCTGCATATTGTTTGGCAATCCGAGAATATCTTTCATTGCTTTCTGAGTAATTACCCAACAAGAACGAACTATCGGCTGCGATAAAAGCGGCCCGACGATAGAGTTCTGGTTCAGCGATGCTGGGCATTCGCTCCAACTCACTCACTAATGATTTGGAGATTTCCGACACATTTTTGCAGTACTTCTCGTATCGATCCCAAGCAGCATCGATCCGATCCCGCAAAAGACTTTCTTGATCGATCTTGTAGGTCGGTTGATTTTTCGCTTTTCGTTCCGCAAGAAGTTGATCTAATTCGGCTTGATCGGTTTTGATGTGCGCGGCTTCTTCCCGTGCCCGAAACCAGAACGTCTTGGCTAAATAGAGTTTCGCGGTAGGCGCAAAAGCGCTATCGGGCTTTTCGTTCAAGGCCATTCTCAGAGCTTCCTCGGCCGCAATCCAATCTCGGGAAACGAACAGGGCTTCCCCCAATGTATACAAAGCGGCTTCACGAATAGAGGGGTCCTTAGAAACTGTAGGGTCCTTAGAAACTGTGGGGTCTTTTAAGGCCTCGGTCAGCAAATTAACAATCGCGGGGGCATTTTGAGCAGCATCAGAACGAGTCAACAATAATTGAGCATATTTCACACGAGCTTTGGCTTGATGGGGTCCGACGAGGCTAGCGGCTGCCCGATAGGCATCGCCCGCTAAATCGAGCTTATTTGCAAGCCGATAAGCCTCGGCCAATTCCAAAAGGGTCCCGCCCTTTTCCTCTTCTGGGTAACCGGCAAGGGTACTCACTTGGCTGAGCAAATCAATCGCCGTCGAAGCATCATCGCCCCGCAAAGATAATCCGGCGGCCCGTCGAAGAAGGTCTCCCTTCTCGCTCACCGATTTTTTCTGTGCGGCCACCCATGCAAATTCTTCGCTGGCTTTTCGATAGGTCGCGCGAGTTTCTTCCTTCCCTTTGCCCTCACGGGTTAAAGCCAACGCCCAGGCCTGATAGACATCGGCTTGTAGTTCCCGACTTGCCAACTCACCATTCAATCGTTGTGCCGAGCGGGCTACCCGCAGGGCCGCTGCAAAATCGTTTGAGTCCCGACATCGCCGATATAAATCATTCAATAAGGCTCGGGCTTCTTGTTCTGAAATTCCCCCCGAAATTTCCCCATTGGCGCTCACATCTCGCATGGCCCCTTCGAGGACCTGAATCAACTCAGCATTAGGGGTATTTGGATCATTCAACAGTTGTGCTAACAACCGAAAGTTCACTGGGCCCGATTTCTTCAAACTCGCTTGAAGGATGTGGTTGGCTTCCTCCGAACGATTCAGCTTCAGATAAGCCTCGGCCAATAATTGCTCCATTTCGTGTTTTTCGGCCTCGGGAAAATCATTCCGAACCCGTAATTCTTCGAGGATTTTTGCAGCATTGGCCCATTCTTGACGAGTGATAAGAATTTTCCCAAGGAGTAATCGAGCCGAGTTGAATTCTTTGGGCGTTTCTTGTGTGATTCGTTCGATCACTTTACGCGCCTCTTCTTGTTCGCTATCTGCCAAATGCATTTGAGCTAACTTCAATCGGGCTACTGCCAATTCTTTTTGATCCACCCGAGTGGTCGCATGTTTGAGATAGTTTTTCAGAGCCTCTTTGGCTTTGAGCGGATCGGGAGGATTCATTTTGAGATACAATTCGTTCAACAACCGATACCCCTCGGCAGGATCATCGGCAGAACGAACCGAACTCGTGAGGGCTTCAATTGCCTTTTCGATGCTAATATCCGAGGAATTGGCCCATGTTTTGGCTAACCGATAGAAGTACCTTGGTCGATCCGTATCATTCAATTCCGTTGGTTTGACTCGTTCAAACCGCTGACGGGCCAAGGACCACCATTCAGCACTCTCGTTGGAATGCGACTCCTCGGCCAAAACCACATAAGCACATCCCAAGTGGAAATAAACTCGTGTGGCAATTGCATCGGGGGGTTCGCCGATTGGCATTGCACGAAGGGCCGCTTGAATCTGCATCAGGTTCGGAGGATTTTTTTCGTAGGCAATACGGAGCAAATTGATCTGTCGGTTGAAACGATCCGTAAGAGAAGGACGGAGTTTCTCGCCGGCAAAGACAATAAGCAAAACGGCACCTAAACCTAACAGGAACAGGGGAACCTGCCAGAGGTTGCGCGGTGACGACAATGCAGAGGCCTGATCCGTGGCCATTAGGGAATCTCAATGAAGTCACTAATTGGGAGTCCTTCCCAACGTAACCTATCTGGGATATAGGTTATTTTGTCAAGAGGAGATTTCTGGGAAATGTGTGGGATATTTGCAATTGCTGGAATGTTGGTCCTTCAGGCATGCAGGTCCTTGCTGATTTGGTGACTTTCTGATTTGGTGACATGTTGAATCGCTCAGGGCTGTTTGGGGTTTACCAGTCGGAAACTAGCAGTGAGTGGTAGCCGTGGCGTTTTGTGAGTTCTGTCATCGTTCCCTCTAACCACTTACTAGGTGTGATTATATACTGAAAGACATATCGAACTTAATTCTACTTCGGAGAAATTCCCGATGAAAGCACGCCTCTCCATTGGCACATGGGCCTATTTATTCAATCAAGAAGTCCCCACCACCGATTTTCATCAAATTTTGCATAAATTGCAAGAACTCGGATATGAGGGAGTCGAACTCGGAAGTTTTGGTCCTCACCCCTCGCCTGCCACCCATCCCACGAAAGCAAGCCGTCAGAAACTGAAGAAAGAGATTGCCGATCATGGCATGTCACTTTCTGCCGTGGCGATCGATCTGTGGGCCTTCAAAACGCCGGGGGTCAGCATCATCGATGAAATCCCCTCGGCCTATACCACGGCATTTTTGGGTTGGTGTGCCTTCGCTGCCGATCTCGATATCAAGACGATTCGGGTCGATACCGTTCTCGCACCCGATTTTTTCAGCACCGAAGAAGGAAAGAAAATTGGCTACGAAACCGGTCGAGATCGCATCGTTTCTGTCTGGGATAAATGCTCCAAAATTGCCGCCGATTATGGCTTGAACATCTGCTGGGAATTTGAACCGGGCTTTGTTTTCAACAAGCCTAGTGAGATTTTTTACATCGTCGATCAGGTTCGTGCCAAAGGTAATCCTAACTTCGGAGTCCTTTTCGATACCTGCCATGCTCATATGTGTGCTGCCATCGGGGCCAACCATCAAGGGGAGAAAGAACTTCTTGCAGGTGGTGCTTACGAACTCCTTGAAAAACTCAAGGGTAAAATCACCCATGTGCATTTGATCGATTCGGATGGAAGTTTGAATGAACACAATACCAGCACCCATAACCCCTTCGGGACCGGTCAACTCGACTTTGATAAATTAGCCCCTGCTTTATTGAATGCAGGAGTCCCCAACGATTGGTGGTGCGTGGACCTCTGTTTCTGGCCACACGCTTGGGAGGTCACGGCTCAAAGCAAGAAATTCTTGGATGGATTGCGAGCGAAATACGCTGCTTAATCGATCCTAAAATTGAATTCACCCACACATCCCCCCGAATTCGCTCATTCTCCCTCGGCCCTGATAGTATTTGTCTCCCGATGATATGATGTTTTCTTTCGATTCTTTCGAGAATGAACTTCCCTTTGATCTCAGGGTCACGGAACCGGATACGAACCAACTTCTTTGCTACTCTCGTCGGGCGATGGCAACCACGTTTGAGTTTCTCTTTCCCTCGAACACCCCTAACTCGTTTCTTCTTGCGAACGAAGGATTAAATCTCATTGATGAATTAGAGGAGCAACTTTCGGTTTATCGAGAAACTTCCGAAATTTCCTTACTGAATCAAAGAGCCTTTCAAGAACGAATGGTAGTCGAAGAGAATCTCTTTGATCTGCTCGTGAGATGTGCGGAATGGACCCGAGAAACCGAAGGGGCCTTTGATATTGCTATCGGTGCGTTAATCAAAAGTTGGGGTTTTTACCGTCGGGCGGGACGTGTGCCAACTATCGAAGAACGAGTGGAAGCCCTGCAAAAATCAGGCATCCGAAATGTTTTATTCGACTATCATACACGAGAGGTCAAATACCTTCGACAGGGTTTAGAAATCAACCTCGGAGCTGTAGGGAAAGGATATGCCCTCGATTGTGTTGCCAAACATTATCAAAAACAGGGTATTTCGTCGGCGTTCCTTCAATGTGGTGGTTCCAGTGCGGTTGCCATAGGAAAGGGGCTTCCCAATCAAAAAGGTTGGCCCATTCGGATTCGTCATCCTCATGGGAAAAAGCCGTTGGGGATCGTTTCTCTTTCTCATGCTGGAATTGGGACCTCGGCTGCCACCTATCAATATTTCGAGTACAATGGAAAGAAGTTAGGGCATTTAATTGACCCCCGAACAGGATGGCCCAACGAGGCTCTGCTTCAAGCCAGTGTGATTGCACCCACCGCCAGCGAAGCCGATGCTCTCTCCACAGCGTTTTTTTTAATGGGTGAAAATGCTGTGCGTCGTTACTGCGAGACACGCCCCGAAATCGGGGCCATCTTGCTGACCCACCAACAAGAAACGATTGTTTTGAACCTCTCCCCAGAGGTGTTCTCTCTTGAAACGGATTAATCGCTATGGTTCGTATTTCGGTATTGGCGGCTGTTTTTCTCGTTTTTCTTCGGGTGGCCATCGGTTGGCATTTTGCCGCCGAGGGGTGGAATAAAATTCGCGGAACCTATATTGGCAAAACCGAAACGAACAAACCTTTCACTTCCGAAGGGTGTTTCCGTGAGGCCGAGGGACCTCTTGGCCCGATTATGCGGAAACAATTAGGTGACCCTGATGAGGAACTTTTAGCCCTTTTGAATTTCAAACCACCCGTCGATGTGACCGATTTCAAAAATGATCCCGGTGTCGTCAGCTTGGTTTCGCCGACCTTGGAGGCAGAATGGAAAGAGTATCTTGATCGGTTCATTTCCTATTACAAGCTCGATGAGGCCGCTCAACAACAAGCTCGGGACAAATTCGAGCTGGCAAAACGAGATTTGGTCAACTGGTATTATCTGGGTGAGAAAGACGTCAAAAAGAAAGTGGCCGGCAGTTCCAGTGAGATCGATGTTCGCGAAAAAACAACCCCCCCCGTCACCCAATAAAAAGAACTCCTCAAACAATTACGTGACATCTACGAGAATAAGCGCCCTGCGTTTGGCAAGGATGTTGAAAAAACCCGCCTGAGAAACCTCAAAGCGGACATTGCTGCTTTACGAGCCGATTTGACCAAAGACCTTGATGCCCATTTCACGAAGCTGAAAGATGCTCTTGGCTCGGGCATTAAACTTCCAAGTTCGTTCTCGGATAAAATTCCCGAAATCGATGAGAGCCGTAAGGCTTATGAAGAGTGGAAAGACCTCCTTGCAGAACGCAAAAAACTGGGAAACCAGTCACGTCCAGAATTGGATAAAAAAATTCTCGACATGGAGGCAAAAGTTGCCTCTTTGAATTCGCGGGTGATCTCCTCACTCAGCAACACTTTGGCCCTCGTCACTCCGAAGGAGGGGCAAATTCCAGAGAAAATTCTCAAAAACTGGGAAAGCTACTCACAGTTCATCCTCAATTACGGGGACGCCCTCGAATCCAAGCCCAGCGAAGATAAAATCGCACAGCAGTTGGAAAATGCTAAAACCCGATACGTCCGCTGGCTTGCCGGTCAGTTGGAGTATGGGGAACCGAACATTTTGGATCCCAGCTCTACCCTTGCCCAACAACGAGAGGAATTCCAAACCAAATTGAATCGGTTGAAAGCCCTTTATCAAGAAAATCTCGAGGCAGTGAAATCGAACAATACGAAGCTCATCAATGAACTCGAGGCAGAAAAGTATTATCTGGAAGGTGACCTCAAATTCCTGAACAACAACCTAATCGGTGAACTGAATCGCCATCTGGAAGGTTTCAAAAATAGTCTGGGAATCAATCTCGGGGACCTTGCCAAAGGGTACGCTCCTCCAGCTAAAGAAAAAACCACCAATTTGGAATGGATGGATCGAATCACGCGCTGGGGTCTTTTCGTGGTGGGTCTTACCCTCATGTTCGGATTGTTCACTCGGCTTTCCTGCTTTGGGGCTGCCTTTTTCCTCCTGAATACCTACTTGAACACCCCCGCCTTCCCGTGGCTTCCTGTTTCACCGATGAGCGAGGGGAACTACGTCTATGTGAATAAAAATGTCATCGAGATGTTGGCCCTTGTGGCCCTGATGTTCACAAATAGCGGGAAATGGTTCGGCCTTGATGGCTTGGTATCATGGTGCTGGACCACGCTCTTTAGAAAACGCCAACCAAAAAATATTATCTAAGAATCGACGGGGAACGAATCTCTTTTTACTGAGGTGATTTATGGCTTTGGATCTCACGGCCGAACAAAAAGAAGTCGGTCAGAAGAATTTCAACAATGTCTCTCTCGAATTGAATCGCCGCGGCTTCCTGAAAGGGGCGGCTGCTGCGGGCGCTGCCGTGGCGGGAGTGGGATCGGCTGCCTACGTCGGCTACCAAAGCGTGAATGTGACACCCCTCAAGGCTGCCCTGATCGGTTGTGGCGACGAGGGGGGGGTTCTGTTAGGTGAGCATAACCCTGAGTTCATCGAATTCATCGCTGCCTGCGATATTCGTCCTTCTAACCATCGCCGAATTATTGAAGGAGACCCCAAGGTTCCTCTCAGAAAAGGCTTCAAGAAAATTTATGGCGAAGCCTATGCCAACAAGATCGCTAACAATCACCTCTACACCGATTGGCAAAGGATGCTCTCGGACGAGCCAGAAATTGAAGCGGTTGTGATTGCCCTGCCCCTTCATTTGCATGCTTCCGTCTCGATCGAATGCATGAAACGCGGTAAGCACGTCCTCTGTGAAAAACTCATGGCCCGTAACATCAAAGAGTGCAAAGACATGATCCGAGTTGCCCGAGAGAATCGAGTGATCCTCTCGATCGGGCATCAACGTCATTACTCGATGCTCTATGCCCAAGCGTTGGAAGTGC
>CAZFDX010000625.1:0-11669 GCA_964518325.1 uncultured Alcaligenaceae bacterium
TTTGAGTTCTTCACGAATGCGTTCCCGATCTTCAGGATGGATCATTTCAACAAACTCATCGATCGTCGGGACCCTTCCATTTGGCTCCAATCCACACTGTCGAAATTGTTGTTCCGACCAGTACAGTTCTCCCGTTTGGAAATTCATTTCCCAAGAACCGATTTGGCCAATCTTTTGTGCTAGGGCCAAATTCGCTTCGCTGCGACGAAGTTTTTCTTCGGCTTGAATACGTTCGGTCACATCTTGTACGGTGCCGATTATCTGAATGACCTTTCCCGAAGCATCTCGTTTATGGACTGCATCTCGCCCGCGAAACCATCGCCATTCTCCGTTTTTGTGAAGCATGCGGTATTCGGTTTCGATGACTTGATGATCGTTGACGGACTCCCAACGTTTCAGTAATTCGGGCAAGCGTGCCCGATCCTCGGGATGGAGCAGATACTGGAGAGGATTATCACGAAAGGGAATAGCTTCTTCGGAAGAATAGCCCAGATCACGCCAAATTTCTCGATTCGAGTAAAGGGTCTGTTGTGTGGTCAGATCATACACATAAAGGCCTTGCGGCACGGTCGAGGCAATCGCATTCAGCTTTCGTTCACTTTCACGAATCCGTTCCTCGGCTTGTTTCCGTTCGGTAATGTCACGTTGCATTCCCCAAGCGTAGTGGATACTCCCATCCCGAACGTGGCCGATCATACTATTCAAGAAAATGTGCACATTCCCGTAACGATCGTACTCGTAGGATTCTGCCTCCGCGATTTGGTATCCCGAATGAATAAAGGCATTAAGATATTCGGTATTCTTGGGATCGTTTGGAACCAAAAGCTGGTTCAGCCGGAAGCCATAAACATCGGTGTTTTTTTCGTAACCGTACATTTTGGCAAAGGCATCGTTACATTCTGCCAAATAGGCCCTTTCAAAGAAGAGTTCTATTTGTTTTTCTGCAGGCAAAGAAATCGGTATCGGTTCCTCCATTTGAAATCGCCAAATCCCTTCGGTACTTTGGGTGACAAATGCCTTGTAGCGCTCTTCACTGACTTTCAATGCCGCAAGAGCTTCCTGACGTTCGGTCACATCCTGCCAAGTGCCCAAAATGCCCACTACTTCGTTTTGCTCATTACGGATGGGGATTTTGTTGGTCTCCATCCAAATGGTGGAATGATCCGCGAGAGTGGCCTGTTCAAGAATTCCATACTCGGGAATCCCTTTGGACATCACTTCTTGATCTTTTTGAATAAAGAAATCGGCCTGCTTCGAGCTTAGCCCGATCAGGGAATAGTCATCTCGACCGATAATCGCCTCGTCTGAAGGGAGACCAAAGGCTTTCGCGACCACCCGATTACAGCCAAGGTATCTCGAATTTCGATCTTTCCAAAATACCCCGAGCGGAATGGAATCCAACACAAGGCGTAACATCCTTTGGGATTCGACAAGGGCTTGCTTCGATTGATTGTATTCGGTGATATCTTGCAAAATCGCAACGGTCGCAATCTCGCCGTTTTCAATTTCCACCCCCGAGGTGGACATAATCATCATCCGCACTTCACCATCCTTACGGCGGATCGGCCAAATTTCCCCGTGCAAATCCTCGCCTTGGTGCATTCTTTCCATGCGAGCTATGGCGAGCTTTTGCTGTTCTTCGTCCGGATAAATCGATTGATACCAACCCAACTGATTAATTTCTTCCAGTGTGTAACCGGTGAGTTGAACCATTTGATCATTCCAGATGCGGAATTGAATAAATGGATGCCCCGAACGACCGGTACAAACACAAATCCCTTCGGCTGCCGTTTGAATAATCGTTGTGAGAAACTGTTGATTTTTCTGAAGGCGATTTTGCAACCGAAGTCGAGCAACGGTATTCCCCACCATAATAAGAACGGTGGTCAATACAAATTCCTCGGCCTGTGTGTAAGCATTGGGGGTAGGACTTTCGAGGTTGAAAACACCAATAATTTTTCCATCAACCCATAACGGGGCACACAGTTCGGAACGTGTATTGGGATTGATTTCGAGAAAGTCGGGATTTTTCAAAATATCCCCTTCGCGGATTGGTTTTCCCGTCTCCACGACTTTTCCAGTGATTCCCTTACCCACTTTGAACATCGGGGGCATCTCACGGGGAATGCGATAAACATACGAAGGATGAGCAATCAACGTCTGGGATTTTTCATCTAACAAGAGGAACCCACAATCATCCGTCGAAAGATACTTAGTCAGGGTTCGAGTCACCTCGGATAACAACTCATCTTCGGAATGAACCGAGATCGCTAGTTGGCCAATTTCGGTAAGCAAACTCAATTCGTTCAAGCGAATTTTCGATTGTTCCTCTGCAATCCGTCGCCGAGTCACATCACGCCAATTGACAATAATCCCTGCAATCGCAGGGTTATTCAGTTGGTTTTGTGCTCTCCCTTCCATCCAGACAATCGACTGATCCTTTCGGACCAAGCGGGCCGATATGTCGAAGACTTTATCGGGGTTCTGCAATACCTCCTGTAATTGCTGTTGCATTTTGGGCAAATCTTCTGAATAGACAAACGAGAGAGCATTTTGATCTTGGGTCTCTTCAGGGGAATATCTCAAGATTTTTGAACTTACGGGACTTTGATAAATGATTTTGCCCGTCGGATCGAGGATGTTAATCCCCTCCGAAGCATTTTCCACCAGTGCGCGATGTAGCCCTTCGCTTTGTTTAATCCGTTCCGCACTTTGTTTTTGTCGGGTATGATCTCTTATGGTGGTCACCACACCTATGGCGTTTTGGTTTTTATCATACACTGGGGAATAATTGGCAGAAACCCAACCTTGGAAGCCCGTGCGTGGATAATCCACCCAAATTTCAGCAATTTCGACATGTTCCCCCTGAAGGGCTCGCGTCAAATTTGCTTGCAGTCCCTGTTGGGCTAAAAACGGAAACAAAATCCAAGGTTGTTGGCCCAGCACTTCTTGTTCCGAGTATCCGGTCATTCTCTCCATGAAACGATTCCAAAAGCGGTATCGTAATTCATGGTCGTAGAAAATGACCCCTTCTTGAACATTGGCAAAAATTTGCCGAGTTAATGGATCGATTTCGGGATATTGTTTCAAGGCAGGGGAACGTGTTTGATCTTTTTGAATCAAGATCAGTTGTTGGGTCTGATCCGCCGGTTTATTCCCCATGCGAATGAGGACAGGAATTTCCGCCCCCTGAGTTGTGCGTAAAACCCCTTGAAAACCTTGACCGAAAGATGCCTCCGAGGCCGATTTCTTTATGTGATTCACATCGGTAGAAAAATGCAGCAACTCACTCAGAGCTTTTCCCACCAATTCCGTTTCCGATCGTCCGCACCAACTTGCAAAGATTTTATTAGCCCTAAGAATCTGATTCGATGGAACATCGATCACCACGAGACCCTCAGGGGTTTGGGCCAAGAGTGTATCGATAACGTGAGATTCTAAGGAGGCGTTCATAGCGTTGGTTGGAATTAATCGACTTAGAATACTGAGTATTATAAATGAAGTCGATTGTGAGAAATGTATTAGTTCAAATTCTCATTATTCTTCCTACATAAGATATATGTGATTTAAAAGAATTTTTCTAGGTGAACTGAAATTGATACCTCAGAAACTTGGGGGTTGTTACAAGCGTAGGCGGTTTTCAACCCGCTCATGATCCTCGGGCTAATTTGACCTCATAAATTGTGGGGTTAGATCAAGCGTGCAGGTGCGGGAAATGCTTGGCATAATTCAAAAACTTCCTTGCGGATCGCTTGGATTTTTTCAGGTTCGTTATGGTGTTGGAGCGCTTGGCTGATCCATTTCGCAATTTGCTTCATTTCAGATTCTCGCATCCCCCGAGTGGTCAACGCAGGTGTTCCAATCCGAATCCCAGAAGGGTCCATCGGGGGACGTGTATCAAAGGGAATCATATTCTTGTTAATAGTAATTCCCGCCTGATCTAATGCCTGCTCTGCCACTTTGCCAGAGACCCCTTTACTCCAAACATCAACCAACATGAGGTGATTATCGGTCCCCCCCGAAACAATGGGGAAACCATATCTTTGAAGCTCCTCGGCCATCGTCTTGGCGTTGGCAAGCACCTGATCGATGTAGTTCACATAACTCGGAGAAAGCGCTTCCTGAAAGGCGACAGCCTTGGCAGCGATGACATGCATGAGGGGTCCCCCTTGAACGCCGGGAAACACCGAGGAATTTATTTTTTGGCCCCACTCCTCATTACAGAGAATGAATCCCCCGCGCGGGCCACGAAGCGTCTTATGAGTGGTACTGGTCACAAACTGAGCATATGGAACCGGACTCATATGCCTTTTGGCGGCAACAATGCCTGCAATGTGGGCCATATCGACCATGAACAGGGCTTTCACTTCGTGGGCAATCTCTGCGATGCGGGCAAAATCGATTTCCCGAGGGTAAGCGCTAGCACCGGCAATAATCATTTTCGGACGATGTTCGTGAGCCAACCTTGCTAGTTGATCGTAATCAATCCGATGCGTCTTAGGATCGACCCCATAACCCACCGGCTTAAAGTATTTGCCAGACAGATTGAGTTTCATCCCATGAGTGAGGTGCCCCCCATGAGCCAAATCCAGCCCGAGGAAGGTATCTCCCGGTTGTAAGGCCGCCAAGAACACCGCCGTGTTGGCCTGCGCTCCAGAATGAGGCTGGACATTCGCTCGCTCCGAGCCAAATAATGCCTTCAATCGATCCAAGGCAAGTTTCTCGATTTCATCAACATTTTCACAACCGCCATAATATCGTTTACCAGGGTACCCCTCGGCATATTTATTCGTGAGAACCGATCCTTGCGCTTCCATCACCGCAGCGGATGCGTAGTTCTCTGAAGCAATCAGTTCTAATCCACCTTGCTGACGTTGTTCTTCTTTCTTGATGATTTCCCAAATCGCCGGATCGACTTTCTGTAATTCGCTCATAGGATTGTTACTCAAAAAATTCATCACCCTTATTGTATGTAATCGGCCCCAAGTCCGCTCCCTAGTCTGCCGATTATCGTGTTCTGCGCTCGTAGCCATCGGGCAGATCGAATGGGTTCTCCCCTCTTCGGAGTAATGGCCCCTCACCATGGGGACCTTGATACGGAACAGAACTAAAGGCCAAATAACTCAGGTGTAACCAAGGGGTCACCAATAAACCAAAACCAAACACCAGACCAAAGCCAAAACTTCTTGCTAGCTCAAAGCAAGAGAGAATATAGAACGGAATAATGAGTGGTGGACACAGGATTTCTAGCCAAAGCCAAACCACACTTCGACCAATAATTCGATCTTTGATTCGAGTCGAATAAATGGGAATGAGACATTTCCAACCTTCGTGGCCTGCCTTTTCAAATATCAAATAGTGCGTGACATACCACAAACCAAGGGCCAATAAACCAAGGATCACCAGAATCCACAAGACAACTGGATGGAGCATACGAGTATTTATCCTGAAACAATTTGACCCCGACCAATCTCGGCACACACCTCGGCTAACAAGCGCCAACTTTCCCGCAAGTTAGCATCGGCATTTCCCCAAACCACACACTCTAAAGAATTGTTCGCTCTCCGAAGCGAGATCATTCCACCCGAAAAGGCAATTCGTAATTCCTGCCAAGATTCGGAAGGCTCCTCATCGGGATACGATAATTCCCCATCGATCATTCGCATTTGCGGCGAGACCCCTTTGGCTAATAAGCCCTGACGTATCATCGGCCAACTCGGGGGCGGCGATTCGGAAAACTCGATTCTAATGGACATTCCCATGACAATGCTCTATCTTGCCTTTTTCAGCACAATTATCATTTTGAGATAATTGGCGGGTCTGTGCATCCTTCTTCCAAATTTTTTTTGATGAATACTCCGCGATTACGTCTGTTTATCTCGCTTTCGATTGCGGTCGCTTTGTTTACGATCACTTTGAAGACTATTGCCTACTTTGTGACGGGTTCCGTCGGTCTGTTGAGCGATGCTCTGGAGTCGGGCATTAATTTACTGGCGGCCCTCATTGCGTATTTCTCTCTTTGGTATGCTTCTCGTCCAGCCGATTTGAACCACACTTATGGGCACGAAAAGATTGAATTTTTTTCTTCCGGATTGGAAGGAATGTTTGTGCTGATTGCGGGTCTGGGCACCACCGGTTTAGGAATTTGGCGATTGATTTATCCCGTACCACTGGAGCAATTAGAACTCGGGTCGATTCTCGCAGTGATCGCTTCTCTGGGGAACCTTGTGGTGGGCTTGCTTTTAATTCGGGTCGGGCGGAAGCATCATTCGATCGTGCTGGAAGCCGATGGGCAACATCTCCTAACGGATGTTTGGACTTCGGTTGCGGTGATTGTTGGTCTGGTGATTGTGAAATTAACTGGTTTTGTTTGGCTCGATTCCATACTCGCCATCCTAGTAGGGTTACATATTATTAGCGTGGGGGGTTCGTTAGTGATCCGTTCTTTCGATGGTTTGATGGATCATGCCTTACCCGAAGGAGAGATTGCCCAAATCCGACAATTGATTCAAGAATCACTTCCCGAGGGAACGATTTATCATGCACTGCGAACCCGTCGTGCTGGGTCAAGACGTTTTGTGGATTTTCATTTGCTAGCCCCTGGAAAAACCTCCCTAGTCGATGCTCACACATTAGCAATGAAAATTGAAACGCTTTTATCACAACATCTGGCACATCTTGAAGTCGCAATTCACCTAGAACCGATCGAAGAACCTGCCAGCTACGGGGACCATCCCCAAGGATTAGACCCGAAGTGAATGGCCCCAAAGTCGATATTTTCTCAATCATGAATGTTTGACATAACAAGATGATAAGCAATAAATCCTCTCAAGTAAAATAATCGGGATACTTGATTTGAATATATATTTCTGACATGATTGAATGAGTTGAGGCATCATTCTGAATGATGAATCTATTTGAAAAAAATGAATATGTCACCTCTCAAATCAATCCAAAATTTGAGTTCATCTTTCATCAGTACGATGCTTAAAAAACGCTGAAAATATATGTAAGATTATCACGCTTAACTTAACAAAATCTAACCACGATGATTCCATAATAGCTGATTGGCAACAATCAAAAAAAATGTTTAGGAGAATTAAAAAATGCTATAACCGGTGTTTCTCACCTAAATCTAAATTTCGTCCCAGCCTTTGCGGTAAATGCGTTTAATCAACGGGGCGGCTTCTTTGGCATCGGCTTGTAATTTCTCGGCATCCCACTTGATTTTTCGACCCACTCGGAAAACCACATTTCCTAAATGATTGGCCTCGGTCAGCCAGCCGGAGTATTCAAAACTGGCCGAACAGGGCTTACCCGTTTTACAGGCCATTAACCACTCGGCATAGTGGTTCGGCACACGGTCGAGCGTGGGTTTCGGTGCTTGGAACCCTTTGAACTGACCTTCGGGTAACAAAACATACTTCCCGTAGTCGGCCAACAGCATTCCTTTTTTACCGATGAACAAAACACCATTCCCCCATTGGGGAATTTCTTTTTCCTGCCAAATTTTCGGTTTCAGTGCCCCTTGATACCACGTCATTTTCACAGGCGGGGCCTCTCCTCGCGCTGGGTATTCGTAAGTGGCAGACATCGAAGCGGGAGCCAAGGCAGGATGCGGATCGGGACCATTGGCGCTAATCGCAATCGGTGCTTGTAGCTTCAACGCCCAAAAAGGCAGATCATTCCAATGACTTCCCAAATCGCTCATGGTTCCTGAACCAAAGTCCCACCAGCGGTACCATTTCGGGCCGGGTACATAAATGGGATGGAATGGCCGCATTGGTGCTGGGCCAATCCACAAATCCCAGTCGAGTCCCTTGGGAACCTCTGCGGTTTCCTTCGGCAAATCTTGCACATCCAGAATATCACCGTTGGCCTTAGCTTCGGCGGGAGATTGCAACCCCCAGGCTCGCGACACCCATACATGGACTTCCGTCACGGGGCCAATCACACCGGCTTGAATGATTTCGACCACCGTTCGATAATTATTACCCGCATGAATTTGAATGCCCATTTGCGTGGCCACTTTGGCTTTGGCGGCCGCCTCACGAAGTTGCCGTGCTTCCCAAATACTGTGCGACAGGGGCTTTTCGCAGTACACATGCTTCCCGTTTTTGAGGGCCAACATGGTCGCGTGATAGTGGGTATGTTCACAGGTACTCACCACAACCGCATCAAATGTATCGGGCTTTTCAAACAGTTTCCGGAAATCGGTGAAATGCTTGGCCTGTGGCGCTTTCATTGCTGCTTGTTTCACGCCCGCTTCGTTCACATCACACAAGGCCACAATCTCGACTTCGGGCAAATCCGGATTCGTGGCAGGATTATTTCCCAAAATCCCATTTAGGTTCGCTAGCCCTCGCCCTCCGGAACCGATCATGGCGATTCGCAGTTTCTGTTGCTCTTTGGCGAAACTGCGAGTACTGCCTGTTGCCAGTCCCGTGGCTAATACCGTGGCATGAAATTGACGTCGATTTAAGGTGTGCATGAGAGGTTCCCTATGAGGTCAGAGAAGGTAAGGGAATTGTATCCGAAAAAATTATTTTTTTCCTTCGGCCCGTTTTTTTAGGAAGAAATCGCGCAAAATCTGCACACACGATTCGGCCATGACCCCACCGAGAACCTGACAGCGATGATTCAAACGCGAATCGTTGGTGATTTGGTATAAGGTTTGGCACGCCCCCGCTTTCGGATCGTTGGCCCCGTAGACTACCCAAGGGATTCGCGCTTGCACGATTCCCCCTGCACACATCGGGCACGGTTCCAAGGTGACATACAGCAAACAGCGTTCTAATCGCCAGCTCTTGAGAAAATGAGCCGCTTGCGTCAAAGCGATCATCTCGGCATGGGCGGTCGGGTCCTGTAGTTGTTCCCGCATATTGTGCGCCCGAGCGATGACCCCTTTCTCTAAAGAGACGATCACCGCACCGACGGGCACCTCATCTTCTTCGGCTGCGATTTGGGCTTCCTCCAAAGCCATTTCCATGTGGTACAAATGGAATGGGTGATTCGGTGCCAGCAGGGTTAAATCTTCAAACATATGTTATTTCAATTCCTTGACCGTCCACGATTCTTTCACAGTAGCGTTATTCAAATTCCCCTGACCGGTCACCCACCATAAGGGGCCTTGCGTGAGGGGCACTTTCGCTTTACCGAAATGAAAGGTATCCAACAAAAGTTCATCATCCACATGGAACGTAATAAAATCCCCCCGATCGTTCCCGAAGAATTTTAGCCCTTCTTTGCTCTTGTCGTGCAGAACACCACTAGAGACATCTACGGGAACCCAACCAATCCCTTGGGCATAAAATTCGGCTTTCGCGTGCCACTGATGATATTCCACCTCACCGAGTTTTTCACCCCCTTGAGAGGAAATGGCCCATCTCCCATACAGGACGCGAGCGGGGATCCCCTGCGAGCGACAAACCGAAACGAATAACACACCCATCCCACCACAATCGGATTGACCGGCCTGACAAACACTCGTCGCTCTCCGATCCATCTTCGACGTGTACTCGTATTTGAATGTCGATTTGATCGTTGAAAAAACTCGGCGAGCGAAATCGAGATCACTTTCCGATTTGTCTTTTTCCAGTTTCTTGGCCGTCAGCCATTTCTTGAAATCCGGATCGGTAAAGTTATTGAGTTCGTTTTCTCTCAGATAGGCTTTTCGTTCGGGGGCAGTCAATTCTTTAACTTTGGGAAGGTTCATTTCTTCAGTCACGGGAGTCAACTGCCGTGAGAAAAGGGTTCCTTCGTAAGTGAGCTGAATGGTCATTTCGGTTTTCGCTGCTTTATCTCGGACGGGGAATCGTGAGACGAAAAATTTTCGGGGATTCGCACTGAACTCATCCACTTGTTTCCCTGTGGGACTCATACTCGATTTGGTGATCGATTGACTCGGGTGATTCGGAGCGACAGGGGCATAAATCACCCACTCGGTCGCTTCGAGAGTCGGGTAATTGATTTTATACGTTGCCGTGGCCGAGACCTTTTTACTTGGTTCCGTCTTAATGAAGTATTTCGTCTCTTGAGAATAGCACAAGCCAATCGACCCGATCAACAAAAGGTTACAGGCAAAGATTTTCATACAAGGGTTTCCGAAGGGAGAATTCCCACGAAAATTCTAGTAACGATGAACCCAAGGAATCGTAAAATTTCCCCAACTATGACTACCACCCCCACACGCGATGCCGACCTTCCTCCCTTACCAAAAGGGGATACTAACCAAAATCCGCCAGAACTGAGCCTGTTGCGATTACTTCGGGAAGATTTACAAACCCATGATGGAAACATCTGGGAACAAGGCTTCTGGGCCGTGGCGGTGCATCGCTTTGGGAATTGGCGTATGGGGTTTCGCAGTAAAATCCTCCGCGCCCCGTTAACCTTGATTTATCGCATCTTGTACAAAATCGTGGAGTGGATGTGTGGCATTTCTCTCCCCTACACCGTGAAGCTGGGTCGCCGCGTCCGTATCTGGCATCACGGTGGCATGATCCTTCATGCTCGTTCAATCGGCAACGATGTGCATATTCGACAATCCACCACCTTCGGGGTCGCCCGTCGCAATGAGAACCGAGCCATTCCAATCATTGGCGATCGAGTCGATATTGGCTGTGGTGTCTGCATTCTCGGAAATGTCACCGTGGGGAACGATAGCGTAATTGGTGCGAATTCGGTGGTGCTAAAGGATGTGCCCCCCTTCTCTGTTGTTGCCGGTGCCCCTGCACGAATCGTGAAATCGTTGGAGCCGCCCCCCTCCTCTCCTGCAACCAACGAAGTGATCTCTGGCACAAAACAATAAGGGGTTCCCTTTCAGAAAATTCTAGTTACGATTTCATAATCTTCCGTTTCCCTGAGATGTCACAAAACAATAAGGGGTTCCCTTTCGGAAACCCCTTTGTTCCCTATCAGAAAGCCCTAGCTTCCCTTTCTTCGGATACCCGTGTTCATCTTCACTTCGGGTTGTTAATTCACTTCGGATTGAGGTTCCCGAATTCCATTAGAAAGGAGAGACCACCTCGATCGGAGAACGATTGCTCGACGGAATCACAGGGGCGCGATTCGTGGAGGGAATCGTCACCTTCTCAGGGATTTTCTTGGGTTCAGCCGGTTTGGGATCGGCTTTGGGAAGGTCCTTAGCTGGTGGGTTAACCGGAGCCGGAGCGGTCGAGCTAGGAGGAATCACGGTGCTTCCGCAGCCCCCCGAAACCGTGCCGGTCACAATGGTACCATGACCGGTTCCGCATCCGCCAACGCAGCTGCTGAATTTATTGCACAGGCCGAAGCAATTCTTCCATGTGCGGCAGCCACTGAAGCAAGAAACCTTCTCGCAGGTATGGCAAGCTGGTTTTGCACAGGTGTTGCACTCTTTGACGAAGTGCCCATCGCACTTGTTGCAGCCGAGAGAGAACTTGCTGAGGCATTTGTGGAAGATCGAACCGGGCTTCCAGCAACCGTCATCGCCACAATGTTTCACCTTGGGTTGGACATAAACAATCGGAGCGGTGCCAGCAGGAAACATTGGTCCACAAGGCCAACAATTCAGCTTTTCCTTCAAACAGCTGAACAAGCCCTTGTGAGCGGGAGGAGCATAAATCACACCATTCGGACAATTCGAGCAACCCCCAACCGGAGTACTCACGGAAGGAGAAGCTGCGGGGGGA
>CAZFDX010000626.1:0-2977 GCA_964518325.1 uncultured Alcaligenaceae bacterium
GGAGTTGGTGGTTCACCGCAAGCAAGTAGGTCTTCGGATCAAGGGGTCTACAGCGGATGCGCTTGCTTCTTCCAGCAATCAAGCGACTTCCAACAACGATAATCGATTATCGATAATCGATCGATGGATCAAGGGCCAATAGCCGAGGAGCCTCTTTCTCCCGTGCGGATACGAATCGCATCTTGTAGGTCCAGAACAAAAATTTTCCCATCACCCACTTGGCCCGTGTCACCCGTTCGGGCGGAATGAACAATTGCTTCGATCGCGGATTCCACAAAGGCATCGTTCACGGCAATTTCCAACTTGAGCTTGGGGAGCAAACGCACTTGAAATTCTTGCCCGCGATAGACCTCGGTATAACCCCGTTGCCGGCCACAACCTCGCACATCGCTGACCGTCATCAAGTACACATCGACCTCGTTGAGGGCTTTCTGAACATCCTCTAATTTCTCGGGTCGAATAATGGCCACAATCAGTTTCACAGGACACCTCTTTCAGTGAAAAAAAACATTCGATTTCGTGTAGATTCCATCCTATGAGAGAAGTAGGTTTTTGTCGAAGTGAAGTCGATTCCTCATACTCGAATCAACAACCCCCTGTCATTGATCTGGACGCGGAGGCCATTCGTCGGCAGCATCTGGTGGAGGCCATTCGTCGGCAGCATCTAAACCCGTTTTTGCAATCGGTAAACCAAAGAGATAAGCTCGGCCACGGCGAGGAATAAGCCTTGCGGGATGGGAGTGAACTCCTTCACATTTTTGTACATAAAGCGAGCGAGTTCGGGCCGTTCCAACACCATGACGTTGGCCCGCTTGGCCTCTTCGATAATTCGGAGAGCGAACATCCCTTTTCCTTTGGCAGTGACAATCGGAGCATCGTCTTGTCCCAACTCGTATTGCAAGGCGACCGCGTAATGGGTGGGGTTGGTGACTACCACCGTAGCTTGGGGCACGGCCGCGAGCATTTTTCGGCGGAGCATCTCGCGAGCCATTTGGCGGCGACGTGCTTTAATTTCGGGGTCCCCCTCTTCTTGCTTAAATTCTCGTTTGGCTTCGTCCTTGGTCATTCGCACCCCTGCGAGGTATCGACGACGTTGATAGAGAAAATCGATAGCACCGATGAGGGCAATCACAGCCGAGAGAGCCAACATCAAGCGCAACAGCAGAGACCACATTTGATATTGCGCTATCTGGAGGTTTCCTTGGCCGATGTTGAAAATCAGGGCCGCCCGACTGCGCACGATGAAATAGGCCACCAAACCAAGGGCTAAAATTTTGGCGATCGCGAGGAGTCCTTTGACGGCACCGGCCGTGGAGAAGAGTCGGGATAAGCCTTGCGAGGGATTTAATTGCTCGAATTTTGGGGCTAATCTTTCGGGTGTGATTACGAAACCCACTTGGGCAATACAAGCGCCGATACTGGCCACCGAAAGGATAATCATCAAAGGGCCTAATAGCCCCAACCCCCGATCGAAAAGATTTTCAAATAATTGTTGAACGCGCCCGTGCGCCAGTTCCTGATAATCCAGATGAGCAAGATCGTAGCGGACATATTCGAGGATACCAGTTCCAATGGTCCGTCCGAAAATCAGCAGGCCGACCACTCCCGCAGTCAGCAACGCAGCATCAACCGCATCGCGTGAGAACTGGGTGATCCCTTCACGGCGAGCTTCTTCGAGCCGTTTCTGGGAAGGTTCTTCGGTCTTATCTTCTGCATCGGCATCTTCGGCCATTTCTTAGCTCCTATCCGAAGTACCGTCCCACCGATTGGCTGGTCCGTTGCAACAGCAGGATGAACGAGGTAATAATTTCCGGAAGAAAATAGATCATGCCGACTAGGGCGATCAAAACTTGCAAAGGAAACCCTACGGTAAAGATATTCAGCTGCGGAGCCACCCGATACATAATCGCCAACACAATCGCCAACATAAAAAGGCACAGCGACAAGGGTCCAATCAGCAGAAGCCCCATTTCGTGCGCGTGGGAAAGGCTCGTGAGTGTCGGTCCCAACGGGTTGTTGATGAGCGTACCCCCAAGCGGTAAATGAGCGAAAGAGGCATGCAAGGCCGTAAATACTACATGATGCAAATCCAATTCAAAGAAGAGCAAAGCGCCCATAGTTTCAAAAACAAGTGCGTAAGGCGAAGCCGGTTGATCGTTAGCAAAACTCATTTGGGGAGATAATGCCAAACCGACTTGGGTGGTCAAGAATTCTCCGCCAATCCGTGCGGGTAACAAAAACATCCCCAAGGCCAAGCCCATCGCCGCGCCTAAAATGGTCTCGCGAATCATGGCCAAGGCAAAAGCGACGGCAGAAACTTGTACCTTTTGTTCGGCAACGCTTAAATCCCAATCGGGATTCACAATCGAAAAATAATAGCAGGCCAAAACCAAGGCAAAAGCGGCCCGAATGACCCGAGGCACACGCCCCGAGAATAGGGGCATTACGGCCACAAAGGCGGCGACCCGTGCGAAGATCAGGCTGAAGTAAATCGCCAGCGCATTTTCGTTCATCATTGGCTGGTCCTCAAGTCAATTGTCCGCGCATTTTCGTTCATCATTGGCTGGCCCCTACGGCATGCCCGAACATTCGGCGGGTAAATTCCACCGCCTGTTCGAGAGTAAAGGCCATCGTGAAAATGATGGTTAAGCCGACCAGTATGATTCGCGGAACATACGAAAGGGTTTGATCTTGAATACTGGTTACCGTTTGAAAAACTGAAACCAATAACCCCACGATCAAACTCATGGCCAAGGCAGGCAAAGCAATGAGCATGGCCGTGAGAAACAAATCCCGATTCATCTCTAAAACTTCTGTGACATTCATGGCTTATCCTCCGGCGTAGCTCATACTCAGGGAACGTGAAACCAAATGCCAGCCATCGGCCAAGACGAACAACAGAATTTTGAACGGTGCGGAAATGAGCGCGGGGGGCATCATCACCATCCCCATCGAGGTCAACAAGCTCGAAATAACC
>CAZFDX010000627.1:0-2778 GCA_964518325.1 uncultured Alcaligenaceae bacterium
CTTGTATGGCAGGGGGCTTGGTTCTCGCAGCATCGGCCTTGTCTCGTGGCGGTTCTATAACAGGTTGCACTTACGACAATGCAATCATGGCTTCGTTAGGGGGAAGTACCGAACTTGAGTTCGGGGCAGACCAGATTTTCCTACTCAAGTCAGATCGAGAGACCGACAACCTCACTTTCGAGCATGCCAAAAAACCGCGACGAGAAATCCGAAGATATCGAGACGATCTTCGACGGGTCGGTTCAGTCATTCAAGGCGATGGGTACTCTGGAAGCATTTGAGGTAGCTCCACCAAAAAAGCGTATGAAGAAGGGGTGACGATTGACCCTAGAAGAAGTGATGAACCAACACGGGGGAACTTTATCCGTAGGGGGCACACTAGAACCCGAAGCGATGCCGAAAAAGCCAACAGCTAAACCGAAACCAAAACCTCTGCCAGTGCAGGAAAGACCACCCGAGATGCGTGGGGATCGATGGTCGCTGTACAACACTTTATTGATGTCCACATGCGACACTTGAGCCCTTCCGAAACCTGTGTTTGGCTAATTCTGTTCCGAGATACCAAACGAGAAACCGGATTAGTCAAAATGGGACAAACTGATATCGCTACGCGAGCTGGTGTCTCAAAGCGACAGGTTATCAGTGCGATAGCCTCTCTGGTGAAGAAGAAGTATCTTGAGATTGTGCTCAAGGGAAGAAAGCATACCGGCCCTACGACCACCTACCTTGTAAAGTTCCCCCCAAAGAGCTAATCTCAACGGGAAGGATTATTCACTTTGAATAGGCCCATCAAGGTGAAATTTAACCGCAAAAATAGGTGAAGCCTATTTAACCTATCCTAGAAGGGGACCAGAGACGCAAAATCGCTTGGGGCGATTTTGCGTTGTGATTCTCTATGGATTGGTGTGACTCGATTCAGAAGATCAATTCGGCCCGATGTGCAATAGCATCGGGTCAAAGGACGTGAATAAGATGGCGAGCGTAACGACGGACACGAAGACCGGAACCTGAAGGTTCAGTTCGTGGGATTGGATAAAAAACGGCATAGCATTCGGCTGGGAGAATTGACTTCCAAGATTGTAAACGAAGTGAAAGGACGGGTCGAACAGATTCTTGCCTGTCTCCAAATCGGCACGGCGTTCGATGCTGACCTTGCTCGATGGCTCTCGAAGATCGGCTCAGACCTTCACGGAAAACTACACGCTTCGGGGTTAGTACAGCAACGAGAGGAAGATCGTATCCCGAAACTTCAGGAGCTATGCGACGAGTTCCTCGAATCGCTTCCTCATATCCGCGACTCAACCTCGGCACTGATGAAAAGTTCTCTTGGTCGAATTGCATCGAGGTTAGGGGCAGAGCGACAGGTCACGGAAATCACCGAGCGGGATGCTGCGAGTTTCGTGCGGGGGATGTAAGCCGAAAAGATCGCCAAAGCAACCATCTCGAAGCATGTTCAAGTTTCCCGACGACTCTTTAACTTTGCGATGCGCCGGAAGAAACTCACCGAGAACCCGTTTAGCCTCATCAAAGACGGAAGCCAAGTCAATCGGGAGCGTTTGGCCTTCGTCGAGACTTCCACGATTCAAACGCTAGTCGACAGCATCACCGACCCCGAATGGCGTTTGTGCATTGCGTTGGCCCGATGGGGGTGGGTTGCGGATTCTAGGCGTGATTCGAGAACTGAAATGGGGTGACATCGTTTGGGACAAGGACCGGTTCGTCGTGAAGTGCGTCAAGACCTCGGGTCACGATGGGATGGGAACTCGTTTCGTTCCGATCTTCCCCGAAATTCGGCCTCACTTGGATCAAATGTTTCAAGTTGCCAAAGAGGGTGAAATCTACGTTCTGCCCAAGTTGAGAACCTTTGCAGGGATTTCCAAATTGCTTGCGGATCGAATCAAGGCTGCGGGACTTACCTTGTGGCTTAAACCTTGGCAGAACATGCGTTCGACCCGTGCAACGGAACTCGCAGACCTTTTCCCCTCGCACATGGCAGCAGCTTGGCTTGGTCACAGCGTCGCAATCAGGGACCGGCACTATCGCCAAGTAACCGACCATCACTTTGAAGAAGCCGTTTTGTGTGGTGCAAAATCCGGTGCAGTTGTGGTGCAAAAAAAAGGGTAGTCAGCAAATTACTCAAATGTTAGTGAGATGATTGATTTTCCCGAAGTGATTGTGGGGGAAGGGTTTATTCACACTAAGTCGGATTCTATCAATTTCTGTTCAAATACTCGTATGGGCGTTACTGGATTCGAACCAGTGACTTCCACCGTGTGAGGATGGCACTCTAGCCGCTGAGTTAAACGCCCTTATCTATTGGACACTCTTTTATCTTATAGGTTCACTGCCCGATGACCAAGACCTCGGTCGATTTTTTTGGGGTTGTATAATCTCTTTTTCGATTCCTTCGATTTCTACGCTTGAGAGCTGGAATGGATTTGTTCAATGCCACTTTATCCGAAGTTCTAAATCGTTGGGAACTTCGACGTTTTCGCGTTGTCCTTTTCGACTTCGATGGCACGCTCTCTTTGCTTAGGGAAGATTGGCCTCGAATCATGATTTCGCAAATGTGTGCCGAACTCATTCGACATGGCTCACGCGAAGCTCCCCCCCTGCTCTATCAACGGGTCGAGCAAGCCATCATGGGGCTGAACGGCAAACCTACCTTGGTGCAAATGCAATGGCTTGTAGACGAGGTCCAGAAACTTTCGGGTCAGGCCGAATCGGCTCAGGTCTATCGCCAACGCTACCTCGATGAATTGTTGGCCAGTGTGGAAC
>CAZFDX010000628.1:0-4967 GCA_964518325.1 uncultured Alcaligenaceae bacterium
GAAAGATTACGAAACTGCTGAACGATTATATCGCCAAGCACATTCAAACGGAACTTCACTCAGTCGCACCGAGAACGAGGCTTGGGCCTATTGTAAATTGAATGCCATCATGCTCAAACTGAATGAGGGTGCGGGGGGGGCAAGTCTTGATTCTCTTGCCGTTGAACTAGATCAAGCTATCGAACTTGGTGGAGATCGGATTGCTAAACTTTCTGAAAATCTCAAGGCAGAGATTCAAAAACGTAAGTCCGCGAATTTCACGGGTAAGCCCGAAGATCAACTTGTCTGGAATACACTCGAAGGCGAGAATTTTCGGATTCGATATTCTGGCTCTAAGTCCCAAGCTGAAGAGGTTCTTCTCGTTGCAGAGGAATGTCGAAAATTCATGTACGAACGTTGGTCGGGGGCACCCCTGAAATCGTGGTCATCCCCTTGCGAAATTCAGCTTTATCCGTCTGCGAAGTTGTACTCTCAAACGACGGGGCGACCCGTTTCGTCGAGTGGTCATTGTCAGGCGATTATCAAGGGGGGCAACGTCGAAGCACGATCGATCTCACTTCATATTGAAGAATCGTCATATCTTGATACGACTCTTCCTCGCGAAGTGACCCATTTGATTTTAGCCGAATTATTTTCGGACACCCCTCTTCCACGATGGGCCGATATTGGCATTGCGGCTCTCTCGGAGCCGACGAGCGAGATTGCTCGGTCCCTTCGGGCGGTGAGTCAAATGGCGACCAAAGGCAACCAACTTTATACGGTTGATTATCTGATGAAATCGAAAGAAATCCCCACCGGTGAACCGCTCACGATCTACTATGCGGAAAGTGTGTCGTTAGTGCATTATCTCGTTAAGCTCAAGGGTGCCAAAACTTTTATGGCGTTCCTTCGAGAGGCCCCGCGAAGGGGTTTCGATTCCGCTTTGAAAAATCAATATGGTTTTCGAGACACGAAAGACTTGCAGGATAAATGGCTTAAGTCGATCACTTCGGGTGAGTGAATGAGGTCTGTCTCGTTCGTTGCTCGGTTTATATCATATCAGGATTATGACAATTTATTTAGATAATGCTGCCACCTCGTTCCCTAAGCCGGAATCGGTCTATCGGGCGATGGATGAATTTGCACGAACGAAAATGGCGAATCCCGGTCGAGCGGGGCACACCATGGCCTTAGCCGCTGCCGACCTTCTTCAAGATGGGCGTCATCGATTGAATCAATTATTTCGCGGCCCCAATCCGGATCGGTTTATTTATACGCTCAATTGTACCGATTCGCTCAATATGGCGTTCAAGGGGATATTAGAAAAAGGTGATCATGTTATCACATCCGATTTAGAACATAATTCGGTCAATCGTCCTTTGCGAGCCTTGGAATTGGCTGGAATCATTTCGGTCACACAAGTGAAATCGGACGCTGGTGGAACGATCGATCCCGATGATATTGCCAAGGCGATCACTCCTCACACGCGAATGGTTGCGTTGACGCATGCGAGTAATGTATTGGGAACCGTGCAACCGATCGCGGATGTAGGCCGGATTTGTCGGAACAAGAATGTTTTATTTCTTGTTGATGCTGCTCAAACGGCGGGAGTTTTACCAATCGATGTTCAATCCATGAACATTGATTTATTGGCGCTACCCGGTCATAAAGGTTTGTTCGGCCCGACGGGAACGGGCGTTTTATATGTTCATCCCCATGTGAAAATCAAACCTTGGCGGGAGGGAGGCACCGGAGGAGATTCCACCACCGAAACGCAACCAACATCTTGGCCCTACTATATGGAAGGCGGTACCCCGAATGTGCTTGGTATTGCTGGGATGGTGGCCGGTATTAAGTGGCTTGAAGAAAAAGGAATTCAGCAAATTTATCAACACGAGATGGAATTGATGGAATATCTTTGGAATCGATTAGAGGCGATTTCAGGGATTCATATATTAGGTCATCGGGATTTCTCCCGACATGTAGCGACCTTATCGTTTTGGTCTGAAAATGTGCCGGCACCGGAACTTGGCGTGAGTCTGGATCAAAGTGTTCAGGTGGCGACACGTCCCGGCTTGCATTGTGCCCCTTATGCTCATCGGGCACAGCATACTTTTCCTGAGGGAACGATTCGCGTTAGTCCAGGCCCTTTTAATACCCGAGAACATATTGATGTTTTAGTCGATGCCGTGGCCGCTATCACTTCTCTCTAATGACCTGCCCATGAATTATCACATCAATTTTTGATACCACTTTCTTTATTTCTTTTGTTCCATCTCGTTCTTTTCTTTGGTATCGAGATGATGAAAATAGATCGTTCCATCGTCGTATATGTTAATTCTGATTTTATTCTTGGTGATAACCGAACGAATTAATGAAATATCTTTCTCATTCTTGAATTTGATAACAGAAACCTCGGCGGTTTCGGAATCTATCACCCGTAGTTCCCCACTGCGGAACGGCCAAATAATATCATCGTCTTGGAATTTGGGGGGTTCGGGGGTATCGCCCTTCGGGATGGGGAGTTCCCAAAGTTTTTCGTTTTGCTCTGGATTGAAATAACTGAGTCGATCACTCATCGTTAAAATTCGGGGCTTATTTCGCGAATTCCTATGAATTTGGGTGTCACGAATGGTTGCGGGTAGGGTCCATGTAAGAAGGGCCGTTTTCACTAAGGTATCGGCATTCCATAAAGTGAGGGTACTTCCTGTTGGAACTAATAATTGATTGGGTGTTCCTTGTATCAATCTGATTAAACCGGTGGGAATAACTGGTAACTCTAATTTTGCTACCACATTGAGTTCATTTTTCCATTGATAACGAGTGATTGTTTTGAATCCATCGAATACGAAAAACTCGTTCTCATTCAAATGAATGATTTGACCTAATTGTTTTGCTTTCTCATTTCGCCAAATGGGTCCTATCTCGGGTTGATTTCCCTCACTCCAGTTAATCCTTGCAACAGTGCCATCTTTCAGCGGCAGATAAAGCATTGGCCCAGAAAGGCTTGGGGTGCCAAGCGGTTCACTGGTCAAAGGAACGGTTCGCTGATGAATTTGATTTTCTTTGAAATGATGAATCAATAATCGTTTATTTTTTTCATCCGCACTATACGCGAGGGCCAAGAACGAATTGGAATCTATGTATAATAATTCATCCAAGGCTCGAAATTTCGGTGAGGGGGGGGCGAGCATCAGCGCTTCCCCTGTGACCAGTTCCTGAGATTCTAGGGGTTGACTGGCATTCAAACGATAAAGCCCCCCATTTTGATCTTGTACCGTGATTTGATCGCCTTGGACCAGAGGTTCACCAACTAAGGACGTACCGAGCATTTTTCGCCAAAGGATATTGCCACTGACGGAATCAACAGCAAAGGCAACGGTTGTGAGTTCATCCGAGTGCGAAACCATTAGAAAGCGATTTTTGCGAAGCCCCAATTGCGCTTCCTGAAGGGGTTCTCCAATGGGTAGAGGATTGGGGCGGGGTTGAATTTGAAAGCCTTCTTCCAGATTTAACCCCTGACGGAAATACTGAAGATTTCCCCCCGCACAAACCCATAAGCCGGCTTCATCCATGTGGGCGATAAATGCTCTCCCTTTATCGGGCGGTCCCACTCGGTAAGTGCCAATTCTGAACAACGGTCGATCGGCGTTTCCCACAAGATTGAGACCTAAGACATGCAACTCACCTTGATCGGTAGCGAATGCCAAAGTTTCGCCATCGGATTTTGGCGGAGAGGTGAGCCAACCCGTCACCACATATTCGGAAAGGAGTTGGGCTTGGCTTGGTTCCTCACCTAAACGATACAGTTTCAGTTTCGAGCGGCGGGCATTGATTTTTTCGATCACCAAAAGGAGGGGGGATGCCCCGAGAGGAGAGGGGACAAACTGAGGAGCAAACAGCAAACTACCGGGCAAGTGCTGGGTACGCATGGTTCCCAAATAATTGGGTTTGGCACGGTTCCCATCGGGTTTGCGTGAGTTCACATCAATCACGGCAATGCCCTGACTTTCGGCGGGAATGTACAAACGCCCTTCGGGGCTGATCGCTAAACTTGGTCCCGATCGGCGACCGAGTTCAAACTTGGCCAGAATCTCACCGACTTCGGTATCGATTTCGTAAATGGTTCCTTTCGCATCTCGCATCAAAACATAAGCATACGTTCCAAAGAAAATCGGAGGGGCCGCCACCACCTCTCCCTTCAAGGGGACATGCCAAACGATGCTCCCTGTTCGTAAATCACGTCCCGAAAGGCCTAGCCCCGTCCGTGAGTGTTCCACAACCAAAGCGAGATTGCCCGAAACGGGTGGGATAAATTCATGATCGCCCCCCACGCGGCAGGCCCATAAGGAACGTCCCCCATTTTCCTCGAAAGCGTACAGGATGCCCTTCGCACAGGCGAACCAAACTTGGCCGGGCCCTTCTCCCGCACGTTGTCCCCCTTCGATTCGGGGAGCAAAATAAATCCCACCGGAATTCAACGGAACGAAAGGCACGGCAGCGATGGGCTGCTCCAACACTTCAATGGTCACTTTCCCTTGCAATTGTTTCTCGGCCGTTTCGATGATCTGTTGGGCCGCGGGGTCGTTGTTGAGTTGTCTAAGGGCCACAAAATCCCGTGCCTGAGAAAGGGTATTTTCATCCACCTCTTTCAGCAATTCTTGAAGTTGATTCAGATTTTGCAATCGAACATAGGCTCCCGCTATCTTCCCTTTCAATTGAGTGAAACGATCTTTGAACAGATCGGAGGGGGGAACCTCTTTCGGTCGGAACGGTTCTTGTTCGCGCAGAACCGTTTCGATTTCTTTGGACCATTGTTCTGAATCTTGAGGTCTGTCTCTTATACCCAGCTGACGCTGCCGACGAACTACTATGTGTAGATCCAGGTGGCTGCCGTAACGATAAAAAAAAAGTGTAAAGAGGTCGCGGCGGGTATACGAAACACACAGAGAAAGCATAGCAAGACCGCAATGTAGCAACACAGAATG
>CAZFDX010000629.1:0-4755 GCA_964518325.1 uncultured Alcaligenaceae bacterium
ATATTGATTGATGCCCTGCACCATTTTCAGAGATAAATCTCCTTTTTCTTCCAGAGGTTTAGTGTCGGGCAATGCCTGTGCCCAAAGGAGTGGAGAACCCAACAACAGAAAGAAAAGTGTCTCACGCATGTGATACCTCACATTGATAAGAGGGAGAGATTGAAATGATATAGAGTTTGTACGAATTGATGAATCTGGCGACTCACAACAACAGCTTGTTAGTCCTCTTTTTTTAGATCCATTTATTCCCTAAAGTAAACGGGGCACATTTATTGTGAACAACTCATAAGGAGTTCCGACGATGACCCGATTTGTGTTAGGGCTTGTTCTGGTGAGTTTTGGCTCGACCATGCTGGCCCAAGAATCAAGTGGAATCAAGATCGACAAGGACAGAAATGCGGTGATTATCGATGCCAAAGTGGCCCCTCGAAAAGTCCTCAAAGACGAAATTTATCCGATTGAAGTGATTGCGTGCTGGCCCCACCCGAAAGGGAAAAAGGCCCATGAAACGGTGGTCAGCATCGATGTGAAGCCTAGCGATGTTCATAAAGCGTTAGAATCGCTTGGGGGCAAAGCGGGGAAACCTGCTCGTGGGGAGATGGGACCGGCCAAAGGTCAAGAAGTCAAAATCTTTCTCGAAATTCCAGACGGAAGCGGCTTTAAGAAAATCTCGATTCAACGCTTTTTGCTCGATCCCAAAACCAAAGAGCCATTCCCCCGCGATACGACCTTTTTGTTCACCGGTTCGGCGATGACGAAAGTGGATCCCACCAAACCTGAAGAAACCTACGGTGCCGACGTCACCGGTACTTTGATTGCGATCTTCCCCGTCACCGATGAAACCGTCATTCAAAGTTCTCTGACCATGAAGGATGAAAAGAACCTGAAACTCGAAGTCAACAAGGATTTGCTGCCGAAAGAAGGAACCGCAGTGAAACTCATTTTGGAACTCGTCAAGTAACCTCATCGATCTGGCGAAGGAAGCGAACTCAATAAGTAAATGATTCCCACAAGACCTGTAATTGTGAGCATCAGGATCGTCACATAATTCCGAAGAATACCAGACTGGAAGGGACGTAATCGCTCACTGAGAACGACGGTCCCCTGACCGAGAGCATTGAGGGTTCCATCCAAGCTGGTCAAGTTCACTTGATTATCTTCCGCTTCCGAGGTGGGGCGTTTATCGAATCGTCCCGTAATGGTCCCCGTCAGTTGAGTTGTGCGAACAAAAAGTGCAGAATAAATCTCATCGAAGTACCATTTCTTAGTAAGCAGGGCATGCAGAAAGGCAGCACGGTTCTTAAGAGTTTCGGCAGAAATTTTCCGCCACAGGTATATCACACAGGAAAGCAGTAACCCAAGCAAAGCAACGCCAAGGCCCAGCCAACCGGCGAGATGATCGATCTTAACCATTTCTTTGGCGTTGCTCGGTTCGATGCGTTCAAGAGTGTGACTCAAAAGACTCGCTTCGGGATTCCAGATTGGCCAACCCCAACCGATCCCCACGCTGAATACGGCTAACACAATCAGAGGAAGGGTCATCGTTCGAGGCGATTCGTGAGCATGAGCAGCCACTTCGGAACGAGCTTCACCCGTAAAGGTCAACAACCAAAGTCGCATCATGTAGAAAGCAGTTAAACCCGCTCCGAACAAGGGAACCACAAAGAGGAAGATATGCCCCGAAGAAAGGCCAAAACCCATGGCGGCAGCAAGGATTTGATCTTTGGAATACCAGCCACTTAAGAACGGTAGGCCGGAGATTGCCAGTACACCGATCAGCATGGTATAGGCCGTCAGGGGCATTTTTTTCCGCAGCCCGCCCATTTGTCGAATATCTTGCTCATGATGGCAACCGTGAATCACACTCCCCGAACACAAAAACAATAATGCTTTGAAGAAGGCATGAGTGATGAGGTGAAAAAGCCCTGCGGTCCAAGCCCCCACCCCCAACGCAAGCATCATGTAACCTAACTGCGAGACGGTGGAATAGGCCAAGATGCGTTTGATGTCGGTCATGACGACCGCAATCGTGGCAGCGAGCAGAAGAGTAATCATCCCCGTGGCAGCGATCACAAAAAGGGCATCGGCCGTGAAGAGCCAATAGACACGACCCACAAGGTAAACCCCTGCGGCAACCATTGTGGCAGCATGGATCAAAGCCGAAACGGGGGTCGGCCCTTCCATGGCATCGGGCAACCAAGTGTGCAAAGGAAACTGGGCCGATTTACCTACACAACCGAGAAAAATCCCCAGTCCTGCAAGGGTCAACAGCGGTTCGGAAAGTCCGCCAAGTGGTAGCTTTTGCCTTAATTCTTCGCAATTCAAGGTGCCAAACGTGGTCCAAAGAATCGCAAGACCGATTAGAAAACCGGCATCCCCTACACGATTCATAATGAATGCTTTGTTTGCGGCCAAACCAGCTTTAGGCCGTTCGTGATAGAAGCTAATCAACAGGAACGAACACAACCCCACCAATTCCCACGAAACAAAAATCTGGAACAAATTATCTGCGATCAGCAAATTGAGCATCGAGAAGCAAAACACCAGCAAGAATAGGAAGAAGCGTCCATAGCGTCCGGATCGGGTATAGTGAATTTCGTGATCGGTGTGGAGCTTCTCGGTTTCATCCTGCATGTAACCCAGCGAGAACAAAAAGATCATCGAAGAAATCACGCAGACCATCGCAAACAACAACACGCTCAATTCATCCATGCGATAGCCTAACTCAAGAGTAAGCCCCTGTCCTTCAGGCAAAGACAGTTGAATCCAAGTCACACTTTCGGCCCAAGGAGACGTTTTTTCGGTTTGACCCGTTGAGTCAAAGAATTGAATCAACCCGAGGATAGACAGGACCGCAGAGGCAAAAATTGTTGCCGTGGCGATGTACGCACCCACTCGCAGAGGGGTATCCCCGCCGAGGTACCCATAGAGGAAAGCACAAGCACGCGATTTGAGTCGATAGGGTTTCACGGCACTGCGGATTGTGCCTACTACTGCCATTAATAAAGCCACGACCAACGGCAAGAGCGTTGCCACCACAAAAATTCGTCCCGGAACCGCAAGTAACCACGAAACCATAACATGCCTCGAAAGTGACTGTTGAGAAGTGTAGTAACTTCACTGCAAAAAGCGAAGAAAAGCCCCCCTAACTCCAGAGAAAAACCTAACCTTTGAGATCGAGCAACGAAGTGAACACAAGAAGGGATTTAGAAATTCGAGGGTCTTATTTTACTTTTTCGAGGAGTTCAAGTATACCAGCCGTAATAGGTTCCGAGGCCTTCACTTCGAGATAGCTTGAGCGGGCCCGCCACGTTTCATAGCCTCCAAGGGCATGTTGCGCGGGTGTCGGGAGATAGCCGTTGTAGCCATTCGCCAAGGAAATCACAAAGGTTTGTTTCCGGGGCGATTTCTTTTTGATTTCCAACCCAATTTCGGCAAACACCTCGCATGGAATCGCACCAATGGCCACCTCCCCAATCCGAATGGCTTGGAGAATCAATTTCACTTCATCGGGATAGTCTTGGAGTAAAACGGTTTCTTGGGCATAGACTTTTTCCTTGGTCCCCATTTTGATCGATTCATCAGCGAGAATTTTCTTCGCCCGTTCGACCTCGGCCGCGGTGGGCTTGCGAACCTTCAGCGAAAGTTCCTTCGTCGCCACGGCCAAAGTGATGTTGTCCTTATGTTCTATCTTGTCGTAAACCTCTTTGACTTTCTTGGCTACGACATCGGCCACAATGCGGATTTGCTCGCCCGGTCCTCGCTTCAGGGGTCCTTTAGCAAAATTGATGTTGTTCACATCTCCACTTGTTCCGTTGGACATGATTCCCACAAACACGGGCGATTTTTGCTCCGGAGCAATCAGCTGCGAAAGACGATCCGCAAAGGCACCAAAATAATCAGCCGAGAGATTCGGATTTCCGCCCACATAATGAAGGCCATAATTCGCCAAAATCGCTAACGGCTTCCCGTCTTTGGTCTGCACGGAAAGAACCGATATTTGGGGATCGGTGGGGCCAGCCGGTTCCAATAACCCCTTCACTTCGTGACCGGGATTCATTTGAACCTTGTCGGTGGTATTGCCAAACGGGTCGGCAGGAATCAATGCGGCCTCGCGTTTCCAACGACGATTAAAAACCTGATTTGGCTCATCGATCGTACCAAAGCCGACCCGAGCCGGTGTCAGATTCTTTTGTGCTTTAGCAATTCCTTCGGCGATTTTCTCCGTGAGAAACTCGACGTACTCCTTGTTGGCAGCGGATCCAAAGGCACCCGTTACCGAAGGGGCGCTGTGAGTATGTGTCGCAGAAATGAGGATATTCTTGGGATCGATTCCAGTAGCTTTTTGGGCACGTTTCTTGGCATCGTCCATCAATTCCCGAGGAATTAGGCAATTATCAACCACGACCAAGGCCACTTGCATTTTGCCATCATCCAGAACGAGGCATCGGGCATGAAGGGGATCATCCACCGCTTTAATTTGGCGATCGACAAAGCCCCCGTTCACCGAAATGGGAAAGTTCTTGGGGGTCACAGCTTCGTCATAGGCTACCGCCCGCAGGGCAGAGTTTTCCGGAGCAATCAAGTCCGATGCAGAGGCTACGACACCAAAACAAGTTATCCCCCAGCGCAAGGTATCGCCTCGGGGAGGAAGAAGCGCTTTTCTCTCAAATGCTCCGAATTTTATGGCGGAAACAGGCCTTTCTGGTGAGCGTCGTTGAAGAGTCCCGCCGGCTGGACAACACAGGCCACAGT
>CAZFDX010000630.1:0-6306 GCA_964518325.1 uncultured Alcaligenaceae bacterium
AAGAAAGAAGAATCAATGAGTAAATAGGGGGAACCGATGAGCAAGAAGAAGGAACCTCCCTCTGCGAGATAAGCCAAGCAACGGCTTGTTTCCACCCATGCAAGGCATCGCACCGAAACAGACGAAACCGAAAGCGATTCACTGCGCTAGCGTGGCATCGCCGTGTTCGGGAAATTATTCTGGATGGGTGACGGGTTCGTAATCGGGGGCACGGTTCGAGGCTCTGGTTTTTTCGTCGTTCCTAACGGAATCGGTGGCAAAGTGGTTGGCTCATTCGGTTTAGGGGCTTCTGTGCCCGTGCCATTCGGTCGTGCGGGTGGGCCAAGCGGTTTCGTCGAGAGAGGAGAAAGCGTCGCCTTCGATCGATATTCAAGATAATACTCGACCTTCTCGCTGTCGGTCGATGCCCCAGCCTTCTTTTGGTTCTCACTAGGTTTGACGGGTTGAGTGGCCCCCGCTTGGATGACCTTGCCATCCTTGACACGGCTCGACTCGACAAATTCGGCATCGGGAATTTTGGACTTGGCGAGTTTCGTGGCCTCGCTCTTGTAATAATGCGGGAACTCGTCGGTATCTTCGGGTACGGCAATGATTACCGAGGTTTGATCGTAACTGATAATTCGTGGCGAGGCACACCCCGTTGATAAGATCAACAACGTCAAACCGAGATACGAACAAAACCAATGCTTCTTCATCGTCTTTCTCCCCCCGAAGCACGACTAATCGTCAGGACATTCCGATCTTCGCCATACCGTCAACTTGCCACAAGGTCAATAAGGGTTTTATGCCTGCACAGATAGTCAGATGGAACGAAAAATAAGCAAGAGAAACTCTTTGGGGAACCCAGCGAAACTAGGGGATAGGGGCTTCATGAAAAATCCGCCGAGATTCATTGGAAGGCCTGCTGAGAAGAAGGGGGTAACCGTGCGAAACTAGATGCTTCATGAAAAATCGACATCAAAGACGGTCACCTTCACGCGAAACTTGAGGATAAGTGCTTCATGAAAAATCGACATGGAGGCATTGTGGGAGAGCGATGATTTATTGCGACTTCGCGAGTGTGTGTCTTCAAATCGGGAATTTGTTCCTGTATGCTAACAGGTGACCCCACGAATTTTGAACACAATTGTGAACTATGGTTGACCAACAACTCAAGGATGTGATTTTTCGCCTGCTTCCCCAAGTCAGCACACCGGCCCAATACATGGGGGGCGAACTCAATTCGATCCGGAAAGATCATACCAAAGTCCGCGGCAAGCTCTGTTTGTGTTTCCCCGATGCCTACACCTTGGGAATGAGCCATCACGGTTTGCAGGTGCTTTACAGCATTATGAATGCCGATGATCAATGGGCCTGCGAACGGGCCTTTGCTCCTTGGCCCGATTTCGAGGCCCTGTTGCGGAAACATCAACTTCCCCTCTACGGGTTAGAAACCTTTACCCCTTTGAAGAACTTCGACCTGATTGGGTTTTCTCTGCAATACGAGGTTTGCTATACCAACGTCCTCAACATGATCGATCTGGGGGGGATTGCCCACTTCTCCACCGAGCGGGACCTGAATCAACCGTTGGTCATTGCAGGGGGACCCGGTGCCCAAAATCCCGAACTGTTGGCCCCCTTTGTGGATTTGTTCGTCATCGGCGATGGAGAAGAATCGCTCCCTTGGTTGATGGAAAAATGGATCACCCTGAAAGAAATCGCCCTTCGAGAAGGGGACCTTTCCTTCGCCCGCCGACGTGAAATTTTAGCAGAAATTGCAGGCAGCACCGATTGGGCCTATGTCCCCATGTTCTACGAGCCGGAATATCATGCCGATGGCACCATCGCTGCCATGAATCGCACCCGTCAGGATGTGCCCACGATGATTGCCCCTTGCACAATCAAACAAGATTTTGATGATATTCCTTTACCGACCAAGCCCGTGGTTCCCTTTATTCAAACCCCTCACGATCGTATTGCCATTGAAATCATGAGGGGTTGCCCGCACCAATGCCGGTTCTGCCAATCGACAACGATCAAACGTCCCTTGCGGATTCGTTCCGTCGAGACGATCGTTCAAGCAGCGTTGGAAAGTTATTACAACACCGGCACCAACGAGATTTCTTTGCTGAGCCTGTCCTCCAGCGATTATCCCCACTTCGAGGAATTAGTGAAACGGATGCACGAAGTGTTTCATCCGTTAGGGGTCAATGTTTCCTTACCGAGTTTACGCATCAACCACCAATTGCGAACCCTTCCGAAACTAATCAAGGGGATTCGCAACAACGGTTTAACGTTAGCCCCCGAGGTTGCCCGAGATGATATGAGGGAACAAATTCGCAAGAAAATCAAAAACGACGATTTGTACGAAGGATGCCGCGAAGCCTTCAAAAATGGTTGGCGCAAGGTGAAACTGTATTTCCTCATCGGCCTGCCGGGGGAACGCCCTGCCGATCTGGATGGGATCGTTGATATGGCAGAAACCATTTCGACCATCGGTAAAGAGGTTATGGGCCGATATGCCGAAGTGACCGCCAGCGTCAGCAACTTTGTTCCAAAACCTCATACTCCCTATCAGTGGAACGGCATGCAAACCAAAGAGTATTTCGAGTGGGCCGGTCAGTACCTTCGCCGACGCTGCAAAATTCGGGCCGTCACCATTAAACAACACGACATTGAAACGAGCTTGCTCGAAGGAATTTTGACTCGTGGCGATCGACGCATTGCCCCCGCTCTTTACGAGGCTTGGAAACGCGGCGCCCGTTTGGATGGCTGGAAAGAGCATTTTAACGCCGAATTGTGGAAGCAAGTCTTTGCGGATTTGAAGATCGATGTGGCCTTCTATTCTCATCGGGAACGCCCCATGCAAGAGATTCTTCCTTGGGATCATGTGAATGTGAAAAAAGGCCGTGCCTACCTCGAAAAAGAACAGGACCGCAGTCGAATTCAATTACACGTCATGGCCGAAGCCATTAGCTAAATCCCCAATACGTTATGGTTGAAGATGTTCCCATCATCGAAACGGCCCCCGTGTATTCTTACACCTACGATCAAATCTTGATTGAAGGTTGGTCGCGAGCAGGTATCCAAAGCTACTGGCGGTTACCTTCGTGGAATATCGCCTTCGATGTCGGGGCCTTACCTTGGCGTTTCATCGATACCGATTATTGGTTCATCTCGCATGCCCATTTAGATCATATGGCCATGCTGCCGATCCTGAATGCCCGCCGATGGATGATGGGACGAAAACCCCCGAAAATTATCGTTCCGAAAGAGATCGTTCCCGCCGTCGAACAGTTGTTTGCTGCATGGATTCAGCTCGACGAAGGCTCGCAAGAATGCGAGCTGATTGGGGTCGAACCGGGCGATCGGGTGGAAGTCGATCACACCCGTTTTGTGAGTGTGCATCGGACCTTTCATGCGGTCCCTTCGCGTGGGTATCTCATTTGGGAACGTCGCAAAAAACTCAAGCCCGAGTATCACTCCCTGACCGGTCCACGTCTCAAACAGCTCAAAGAATCGGGGGTGACCCTTTCGGAAGAAGTTCCCTTTCCGCTGCTCGCTTACACGGGCGACACCCATTCGGGAGTGTTTGAGGCCAATCCCGATTTCTATCGAGCCAAGATTCTGATTTGCGAAGTGACCTTGTGCCATCCCGAACATGATCGGTCGAAAATGCGAATTCACGGTCATACCCATCTCGAAGATATAGTGGAATTGGCCGACCGGTTTCAGAACGAGCGGTTGATTCTAGGGCATTTCACCGCCAAAAACTCCCTGAAATATCTTGTTCAAAGGATAAACGAGTTAGCTCCCGCCCATTTACTGAACCGGCTCGTGGTCTGGGGATTAGACGAAGAAAAATCGGTGTCGATCGTGAACAGATAACACGGAAGAAAAATCGGAGTCGATCGTGAATCAATCAGACGCTTTCTCAAGGCAGTGGAAAGAATGGGGGGGGGACGCGAAAACAGCAGGGAGTTGTAAAGAAGGGAGGTCGCGATTATTTCACCTCTTGCAAATCGGTAAACTTGAAAGCCCCGTTGACTTGCCTGAGGGGGGTCACGCGCCAAGTGCGACCGTCTGCCGTTTGATATTCAATTTGACCGTTAATCTCCTTGACGGTCTCCATCTTAATTTTGCCATAAGGGGTTTGCACTCGTGCTTGACTCGATTTGAAAGCATCCAACGTGGTGACCCCACGAGATTTTCGATCTTCTTTAGGGATGCAGCCGACCAGACCCGTCACAAGGACCAGCGAAGTGAGCACCAACACAAAAGATCGACCTTGAGGGAGTAATTGGTTCATAAAGTTCGAGCGTGTAGAGGGTGGTTAGATGTACTGAATTTGCTGTTGGGCAATGTTCCAAGCCACTTCCATCAACGAAATATGGCGGACCGTGTGTAAGTGATGGACTTTCTGGAACATCACCTTCTCGCATTCCGCCCCGATATGGTTACCCAGTTCCGAAAGTTTGGTCGTCATCTGCTCAAGGGACTTCCGGCTATTCGATGCCGCCAGTTGCCCGAGATAAGAGCAGTGAGGTCGCACGGCTTCCACAAAGTAAGAGGGGACCGCAACGCGAGCGCTCGCTTTCCCAATTTTCTTCAACGGAATCAGCAACAAGGCCGCCCGCCCCACCTCGGTGAAGTTCTGCTCCAAGGCCAATTCTTGTTCGCCCTGAAGGGATTTGGCCAAAGCACGCAGATGTTTGATCATCGATTCCCGAGTTCGCAGCGAGAGAATCTCGTAATCCGAAGCGTAACTGACCCCGTGTTGATTGCTCCACTGTTGGCTAATCTCTCGGCAAGAATTCGCCCAAGAATCGTCCAGAGATTTCCCCAAACGACCGGCCAGTTTGGTCAGATGATCCTTAATCTCATCACCCGAGACCACATGTTGGCAGAATTCTCGCATGATAATTTCTTCGCGTTCGGAGTCCTTGCGAGCCGAGCGGATTTCGGCTTGAACATTATCCCCCGTCAGCACTTGCAGAAAATGATCGACATTCAAACATTTCAGGTGAAAGAATTGGCGAACCTCTTCTCGGGCGGTTTCGGGAACCGTTTTCAACTCCGCTTGCCAAAGCTCTTTCACAAAGGGAAGGGTTTCTTCCACCATCTCCCGTGCGAGGTTATCCACCATGTAACGATGCCGAATGTACAGCCCGCCGGAGATGAGACCTACCCCCATGATGGAACCAGTTGTTTGGAGAAAAGCGCGGCGATTCATATGGTTCTCCTATGTGGTCAACTCGTTATTCGTTCCGTTCAGAGAATCATTTAGTGGATTCTTGCAAAATTTAGAGCCGACTACAATACTAAGGGAGTAGGGAGTTGAAGAAAATTTTTGCGAACCCTTGATGATTGCTGCCGGTCTGTATAGAGTAAGAGCAACGGGGATGTAGCTCAATTGGTTAGAGCGCCGGCCTGTCACGCCGGAGGTTGCGGGTTCAAGTCCCGTCATCCTCGCTTTTTTTCTCTATTTACCTCCAATTTCCTTACTCACCCCAAAAAAAATCCCCCTCTCCCACACTCCTCACTTTATCCTTATTCAACAATCACCAATCATTCAGCTTTAGAATCGCAAGAGGAACGTCACGAAGTAATCGAGGTCGTTTTTCTTCGATCCTTCGGGGCGGCTATCGTAACGATTTTGGATCCCAACTCGCATGGTCAAATTCAAATCGGGATCGAGCAACACTTCCACGGCCGCTCGCGAACGAATGCGAAAGATCGTCGGGCGTCCTAAATCCCAAAAGTAATCGGTGGACGACACGAACGCAGTCCGCTCCGTGATTTTTTGGTTGAAGTCGAAACCGACGACTCCTTCCGCTAACCATCGGGAATCGTCATAGATTAACGATTCCCACACCAGACCGACCCCAGCTCGGAACGAGAGCAAGGTCATTTCATCTTTGATGGCATTGAAGGTGGCACCTGTATAAAGACCGGCCCGCAAATCGATGGCGCGGAATTCGTCATATTCGATTTGGAGTTGTTGGAACCAGCCCACATTATCGTAAACGGTTAACTCGTTCCGTGCATTTAACAGGGCTTTGTTTTCGTTGGTTACTCCCATTTGTCGGGCCAAACCATGAAAGGCATTCACCACAAAAACATCTTCGGGGCTATCGTAGCGAACATCCACACCGGTCCGAATTTTCAGCACACTTGTGTTCCCTTCCGTCCCGTTTAACCCGAATTCCAATCCCCAAGACCAAGGCGATTTTTGCGGAACATCTAAGCCCGATCGAATCCCATTGGGACCGATGGCACCTGCCCCCGCGCCGGGAGCGATCCGACCACCATTCAGCAAGTCCGGAG
>CAZFDX010000631.1:0-7214 GCA_964518325.1 uncultured Alcaligenaceae bacterium
TCTTTTTGCATTTTTTTTATATAATAGTACGTTACCACCGAGAACTCCCCAGTTGCGATGTTTGTCAGCGTCGTAGGTGTATAAGAGACAGTTTCCCCCCCCCCGGTTTCGTGTTCGGGGTGAGCCTCTTTCACGGCTTCACGCAGTGCCATGCGTACCTTGGCATTGAACGCTAGATAATCCCGATTTCGACCGATGGTGGCAGTGATCTTTTCGGCGGCTTTCACACGCCATTGGGCATCCTCTACCAAATCGGCCAAGGTGAGTCCCCCGATTCGAGATGGGAAATCCCCCAAGAACTGCATTAACTCGGGACCAAAGCCGACGGCCTCGAAGAGCATGGCCCCCCGATAACCTTCGATCGTGGTGATCCCCATTTTGGCGATGATCTTCTTGATGGAATCTTCCAAGGCAGCGAAGAGATTTTCCAGACACTCTTTCGCATCGAGGGTGACCTCTTGCTTGGTCTCGGCTTCCTTGTAGGTCAGGCCATTTTTGATAATTCGCAACATCAAATACGGGTGAACGGCATCGGCCCCGAAAGCAACAAGGCAACAAATGTCGTGCCCTTCTTGAACATCACCGGCTTGAACCACCAGCGAGCATTTATGGCGCAATCCCTGTTGGCACAGGTAGGTATGAACGGCACCGAGGGCCAACAATGAGGGGATGGGGACGATACCCAACTTCGAGGCTTCTTTGTCGGAGATGCAGATCACCGAATCGCCCTCGCGAACTTTTTTCTCGGCCTCGCTACGGATGCGATGCAGCGCTTCATTTAATGCGGCGGCGCCCCCTTCGAGGGGGAAGGTTGCATCGACTGTAGTATAGCTGAGTAATTCGTTGCGGCGAATTTCTTCGATCACCGCATCCGAAATCACGGGGCTGGAAAGCTCCATCTGTCTGGGGGGTAGAGCATCTTTCTCTTGGGAATCTCGGAAACCGACGGGGCGCCCCAGATAGGTCACGAGGGACATTGCCCCCCCCTCTCGGTAGGGGTCAATCGGGGGGTTCGTGACTTCGGCAAAGGTCTGTTGCAGGTACTTGAACAACGTGGGGTGATGTTGGGAAAAGATCGTCAGCACACGGTCAAAGCCCATCGAGCCGAGCGGTTCTTTTTTGAGCTTGGCCATATCTTTGACGAAAACGGCTCGCTCGAAATCCCAGCCCAACGCTTGCAACACCTGATCTAACGACCAAGTGCGGTGATCGAGCAGCGCTTCCACTTGGTCATCCGTTTGGGTCGTAAAGTCGAATCCTTCGGGAACGAGAATTTCTTGGCGATTCAGTTCATGGAGATCGCCGAAATCGGCACGCATTTCATCCACGACGATTTTCATCGTTTGGTGATGATCTAATCGGGTACCGGTTTCGGTATCCAAAGCGATCATCTGCCCTGGTTGGAGCTGCCCGCTGGCCACAATCGTCTTGGGATCGACGCCGTAAACGCCCGACTCGCTGCCGATGTAAAGCCATCCTCGTTGGTCTGCCAACCAGCGGACGGGGCGTAACCCCATCCGATCGACGGCACCAATGAGATAGCGACCATCGGTCAGAACTAATCCTGCGGGGCCATCCCAAGCACACAAGGAGCCGAAAGCCCGTCGGCAATAGGAAAACATATCGACCGCGTCATTTCCCCAGAATTCGGCTTCGGTATCCCAAACGGGGGGAACGCTCAGACGCACCGCACGCAACAAGCTCCAATTCCGATCGAGGATCAGGTGTTCTAGCCATTCATCCAAGCTCCCCGAATCGGATTGTTTCGGCGTCAGCAGATTGCCACCGGGCACCGTTTTCAAGCCACGCGAATAGGCCTCGACCGCATTACGATTGGTCCGAATCGTGTTGATTTCCCCGTTATGACCCGAATAGCGGAAGGGTTGAGCCAACATCCAATTCGGATAGGTATTGGTTGAATATCTACGGTGGAAAATCGCAATCCCCGATTCAAAAGCGGGATTCGACAAATCCAAATAGAAATCGCACAGTTGCTTGGAGGTGAATAACCCTTTGTAGCTCACCAACCGAGCGGACAACGAGGAGAAATAAACTTCCAGCCCTGCTTCTTGGAATAATTGACGTAAAACTAACCGTTGATGGTACAGATATTTCTCGGCCTCGAGGATCGTGCCATGAACGAGCAACAAAAGTTGTTCGATCGCGCCGGGGCGAGTTTGTTTGGCCCGTTCCGGAAGGATGTCCTCATTAGTGGGAACGACACGCCAACCAATAATTTCCACCGGTCCCCCCGAGAGGGTCTCGGCAATCATCTGTTTCGCTTGTTGAATTTTCTCGGGGCTGCGATCGAGGAAAAAGGTACTTCCCACCGCCAAAGAAACATGAGGATGCAATCTTGGGGCAAACTGAGGAAAGAGCCGTTTCGCCTCGGCCACAAAAAACCGGAGGGGAAGTTGCAGGGTGATCCCTGCTCCATCGCCTGCGTCGGCACAAACCCCGCCGCGATGTTCTAAGTTTTTCAGGGCGAGCATGGTTTTTTCAACCACTTCTCGCGAAGGTTTACCATCCGCAGCCGCGACCCCACCGATTCCACAGGCATCGCTTCCAATATCGTCTGTATAAAGATATTTTCCGGTACGAATCTCGCGTACGCCACCCTCGTTCATCTCACCAAATTCCTCTCCGGACTTTGCCGGTTCCAATTGCCAAATCTCATCTTGAGTCGATTGAGTCGATCGTCATTTGTTGGTCATGTTTTATTTCGATCGTCCATTTACATCCCAACATGGTGATCTTAATCATTATTGTGAGCAAGAAAAGACTATTGCCCGCCTCAAATCGAAAAAATTGAAAATATTTTGACATCGAGAGATCGACCCTAACGAGCCTAGGGTTTTCGCCGGTCCATAAGGGAAACAAGCAAGGCGATTTCGCCGATCCGCAGGCCATGAATCTAACGAGTGAATCTAGCTTCCTGAGAATCGTAAACAACAAGCCTAATTCCTCCTCCTTCAAGCTCAGGAAAAATTTGAGGGAGCAATGATCCTTTGCCGGTTCCAATCCTCGGGGCCTTGGAAACGGGCTGCGACCTTGGAAAACTCGGGCGAGTTTTGAGCTTTTGCTAGTCAAATTGACTTACAGAGCGATAATAGCTTTTTTGGCAATGATTTATGCCAATGTGGGAGAGGGAATGCGTTCGATCGAGCGGGTCGCCGTTGTGAGTATGGGGGGGCTTTTCCCCAATGCCAATTCGTTGGATGAGTTCTGGAACCATGTGCTGAATGCGAACGACTGTTCGAGTGAGCCACCCTCGGGGCGATGGCTTATTCCCCCTCAAAAGGCAAAGGACCCACGATTGGGGATGCCCGATCGGGTTTATTCCACGCGTGGCTATTTTCTCAAACCCTTCCAAGCCGAGACTCAGGGACTGGATTTAAAGAATGTCCCCTTGGAAGAATTGGACCCCATTTTTCACCTCGCATTGCATATTGGAAATTCGGCCTTTTTGGCGGCTCAGACCCGTCAGATCGACCGGCAACGCTGCGGGGTGATCCTCGGTAACATTGCATTGCCGACCGAAAAATCCTCGGAATATGCGCGACACATTTTGGGCGATCGCTTGGGGCCTTGGTTTCCCAAACCTTTGCGCCCCGTACATCCTTGGAATCGGCAACCGGCCGGCTTACCCGCTGCCCTTCTCGCGCGGGCATTGGGATTCGGGCTAGGTGGATACTCTTTGGATGCCGCTTGTGCCTCTTCTCTGTACGCCATCAAATACGCCTGCGATGAATTGCTCTCGGGTCGGGCCGATTTTATGATTGCGGGGGGCATGTCCCGCCCCGATTGTTTGTATACCCAAATGGGCTTTGCTCAACTGCGGGCCTTGTCCCTTTCGGGGCGATGCTCTCCTTTCGATGCCAAGGCCGATGGCTTGGTTGTGGGAGAAGGGGGATGTGCCTTTGGTCTGAAACGGCTCCGCGATGCCATTCAACACGAAGATTCGATTCTGGCCGTGATTGCGGGCATTGGACTTTCTAACGATCGCGAAGGGAATCTGTTGCTCCCCGCTTCAGAAGGGCAACTTCGGGCCATGCGCTCGGCGTATGAACAGGCTGAGTGGTCCCCCGAGCAGATCACTTTGTTTGAATGCCATGCCACGGGAACCCCTGTGGGGGATGCCGTCGAATTTGCCTCTTTGCGTCAACTTTTGCATGAGGCATCAGCTCAACATCAAGCAACTATCGGTTGTGTGAAATCAACGGTGGGGCATTTACTCACAGGGGCAGGAGCGGCCGGCTTGGCTAAAGTGATCTTGGCGATCCAACATCGGACCCTTCCCCCTACGGCCAATTTTCAGACCCCATCGCCTCGGCTCGATTATCACGGTTCTCGCTTACAGGTTCTGCAACAAGCTCGGGAGTGGGACAGCGTTTCTCCCCGTCGGGCCGCCGTGAGCGCTTTTGGTTTCGGTGGGATTAACGCCCATGTGTTGATTGAAGAATTTCCTCCCAGCCTCGGAGTGAATCCGACGACGGGTTTTGTCCCCCCCCCCGCATCGATTTTCGCCGCTGCGATTTCATTTGCGGTTCAGGCAGTGGCCCAACAACAAGGGACTCACCTCAACGAGCTGGAACTTCCGTTGCAGAAATTTCGCATTCCTCCCAAAGAAATGGAAGAAATGCTGCCACAACAAGCCCTGTTACTGCTCACGGCCGATCGGGCCTTGACGCAAATTCCCCAAGTCGATCATCTTCGGACCGGTGTTTATGTGGGGGTCGTACTCGATCCGAATACAACGAATTTTCACCTCCGCTGGGCGGCAGGCGAAGTGGCAGAAAGACTGAAAGACGCGGTGCATCCCCCCTTGACTGCCGACCGCACTATGGGAGCGTTGGCCAGTGTGGCCGCCAGCCGCTTGGGACGCTGGCTTGGTGTGGGGGGGCCGTGTTTTGCCGTGTTGGATGAACAAGCAGGGGGGCTTCGGGCCTTGAAACAAGCCTGTGAGGCACTGGCACGCCACGAAATCGATCGAGCGATTGTCGGCGCCGTCGATCTTGCCTCGGACCCCCGCAGTGCCGGTCACGCGGCTGGTTGCGCTGTGGTTGTTCTCGAACGCTTGGCCGATGCCCAATCCCTTCGGCATCCCATCTTAGCCCAATTCGCGGAAGTGAAAGCATCCGTCGGCGAACCCCAAGAACCCGAGACCGGAGCAGCCTCTTCGCTGTTAAATTTCGTTCAAGCCTGTGAATCCCTTCGCGATGAGATCCTCCGAAAACCCGCACAAAAACCGGAGTTTTGGCTGCATGATACGGCAGAAGGATGCCGTTCCCTCGAAGTGGTCGCAGGAAACACGCTGGGCAATCAACTTCAAGTCATCGTGCAGGAACCGCCGGAGGAAAATCGGCCGCCCCGATATACCGAACGGGAAAACCGCCCCGAGACGTTGTTCACCTTTGCTGCTTTGAATCTCCCTGATCTGCAAAGGCAACTCGAATTGTTAGCGAATTCCGATCCTCGAACGGGGTTAAAAGAACAGGCCCATGCTTGGGCGAATTGGCAAAAGCAAAATGAGGGGGGGGCGTTTCGCCTAGCCTTTATCGCGCAATCGAGTGACGATCTTCAAAGCCGAATCAAGCAAGCTCAAGCTCATCTGAAAACTTCACCCGTTCAAGCGAGTCGAGAGGGGATTTTCTTCACTCCCGCTCCACTTTCTGGCTCGTCGAATCGGGTTGCGTTTGTCTATCCCGGATCGGGCAACCATTATCCCGATATGGGGCGAGAGTTGGGTATTTTGTTCCCCGAAGTGCTTCATCAACAATTGCGGGAAAATCGAAAACTGGCCTCACAATATCATTCCTCCTTAGTGTGGAATGCGACGGATTTGAATCACTTGACCCCCAGAGATTTGATCTTTGCTCAAGTGACCCTTGGCACATTGACCAGTGATATATTCCTTCAATTCGGCGTGAAACCAAGTTTTGTGTTGGGGTACAGCCTCGGCGAGTCGGCCTCGATGTTTGGCACACGAGCTTGGACCAGCCGAGACGAAATGTACGAACGAGTTCGCACCTCCCCCTTATTTGTGAGCGATCTCGCTGGCCCCTACAATTCCGTGCGACAAGCGTGGCAATTTCCGCCAGAAAAGCAGGTCGATTGGCTTTCCGGTGTGGTGGCCGCTCCGCCCGAGAAAGTTCGACAAGCCCTACAGAATCGAAGGTATGTTTACCTGTTGATTATTAATACGCCCCAAGATTGTGTGATCGGCGGGCAACGGGAGGAAGTCGAAAAACTGGTGCAAGAAAATCGTTGGGCTTTCTTTCCCGTCGAGGGGGTCACCGCCGCCCATTGCGAAGTGGCTGCCCCCGTGCGTGAACGCTACCGCCAACATCACCTGTTACCCACGATCGCTCCGGAAGGGGTACGCTATTACTCGGGGGCACGCGGCGAATCTTATGAACTCACTGCCGATTCTGCCGCCGAGAGCATCACCGAAGCCGTTCTCAACACGATTGATTTTCCCAAAACCGTCCGCAGTGCTTATCGTGACGGTGCCCGAATCTTCCTCGAAATGGGACCCGGCGCTTCTTGCACGCGAATGATTAGTTCCCTCCTCGACGGGGAACCGCATCTGGCTTTGGCAGTGGCCGCCCCTCGCCTTGAAAATTATGCGAACCTGTTGCAGATTCTTGCCCAACTTCATGTGGAAGGGATCGACCTGAATCTTGATTTACTCAAACCTTCTCGACCTGCTGTTTCGCCGATAGGAAAAACCTTGAAAAAACCTGCACACTATACCCCTCGGGCGATTTCGCATTCGACCGAAATAACGATCAACGTCCCAGCAAAATCCGACTCTTCAGGCGAATTTTTCCCCGCGAGTCCCGAAATTCCAGTGAATGCCCCCCCCCCTAGCATCCCATCTCATTTGGCTACTCATGCGGTTCCTTCCTCGGCCCATTTCTCGGCTGAATTCGTTCAACCACATGCCTCGGTGGAATCAATGCAACCTTATACTTCAGTAGAAACGGTTCAACCTTGGGTGGTTCAGTTTGTAGAAACTCAACGTCTGAATGTGGCTGCCCACGAGGCCTTTTTAAGGTTCAGCACGCAAACGCAATGGGCCATGAATGCCTTGATCCAACAACAAACGCTGTGGATGTTGAATGGTCATTCCGCAGTGCTGGACCCCACGCTCACCTTCACGGAAACTGTGAACCCCTTGGGAGAAAAAGAAGGGTCGGAGGGACAAAATG
>CAZFDX010000632.1:0-1641 GCA_964518325.1 uncultured Alcaligenaceae bacterium
GAAAGTCCCCGCAGGGTTTGAAGATGGCAAAAAACTGCGGGTCGCAGGGCAAGGCGAAAATGGCGAAGATATTATGGTGAAGGTGAGAGTAACCCCTCACCCCTATTTCAAGCGGGAAGGCAAAGATGTTCTGCTGGAAGTCCCGATCTCCCTTGGTGAGGCCTTTTTGGGAGGAAAAGTCGAAGTCCCCACTCCGAATGGGAAACGAGTCGAGGTGAAAATCAAGCCCGGCACCAGCAGCAGCACCAAAATGCGCCTGCCCGGATTCGGGGCTGCCGGTGGGGATATGTATCTGTTGTTTCGAGTGCAAATTCCGAAAACCGAATTGGACGAAACGAGCCAGAAATTGTTACAACAATTTTTGGAGAAAAACCCCTACGATGCCCGAAGCGACACCCCATGGCGATAGTCCTTCGAGTGAAATCTTCGATCACACGGGTATCTTGCCGACAATGCGATGCCCGAAGCGACACCCCGCGGCGATAATCCATGAGTGAATCTTTGCCAACGTCCCATTTTGTTCACGAAATGGAACGTCTTTTAGCCCCCTATGCGTATCTCTCGCTGCAAAGTCGAGGCCGTCGCCATCCTGAACCGCATCACCCCTACCGGACCCCTTTCCAACGCGATCGGGAACGAATCGTTCACTCCACTGCCTTTCGTCGCTTGGTTGGCAAAACGCAAGTGTTAGTGGGGCGGATCAACGATCATCACCGCACCCGCTTGACGCACACTCTGGAGGTTGCCCAAATTAGTCGAACCATCGCCAGAAGATTGCGATTAAACGAAGACCTGACCGAAGCGATTGCCCTTTCCCACGATCTGGGGCATTCGCCTTTTGGCCATGCGGGGGAGACCGCTCTGAACGAATGTTTGAAAGATCACGGGGGATTCGATCACAATCACTATGGTTTACGAAGGGTTGAACTTTTGGAAGAACGCTACCCCGAATTTCCGGGGTTAAACCTGACGTGGGAGGTCCGCGAAGCGTTTGCCCAGCACTCGAAGCGGAAAGATCATCCCGAAATTATTTCTTACTTGGGGTTAGGCCAACCGTTTCTTGAAGCTCAGCTGGCCGATGCCACCGATAGCTTAGCCTACGATACCCACGATATTGATGATGCCGTCGGGATTGGATTGATCGGATTAGACGACCTCGAAGAAGTGACCCTATGGCGAATGATGGCCCAAACGATTCGACAAACGTACAGTAATTTGAACCCCTTAGCGTTTCGCACTGCGGTCATACGGGAATTAATCGCTTGGCAAGTCGGAGAACTCATTGCGGAGACCGAACGCCGGCTCTTTGCCAATGAGATTCACACCGTTGACGATGTCCGAGAATGCGACCAATTAATCATCGAATTCAATGCCGAGGTGACCGAACTTAAAAAGGAATTACAACAATTTCTACGCGACCGAGTCTATAAACATCATCAGGTTCTGCGAATGGCCAATAAAGGTCAAATGATTCTCCGACGATTGTTCCAAGAATTTCTCAATAATCCTCACCTTCTGCCGGAACGCTATCAACTACGCCTGTCTCTTATCCACCTCTGACTCTGCCGACTCTCTACCCTTTTTAACTCTCTTTGGTCGCCGTCACATTAAACAAAAAAAAACAGCAACATAACGAGACAA
>CAZFDX010000633.1:0-2416 GCA_964518325.1 uncultured Alcaligenaceae bacterium
ATCAAAGTTTGATCGTCCACCTTTTGATCTTTTTTCGGCCAATAGGTTCCCCCCACAATCGGCTTCCCCTCTGGGGTAAGGAACATCGAGAGGGGCCATCCGCCCCGTCCCCCGATGACATTCAACGCAGTCATGTAAATATCATCGATGTCAGGGCGTTCCTCGCGATCGACCTTAATGCAGACAAAATTCTTGTTGAGGATTTCTGCCACTTCGGGATCATCGAACGATTCCCTTTCCATCACATGGCACCAGTGACAGGAACTATAGCCAATCGACAGAAAAATCAGCTTGCCTTCCTTTTTGGCCTTCTCGAAGGCTTCCCCCCCCCATGGGTACCAATCGACCGGATTATGGGCATGTTGCCTCAGGTAAGGGTTTGATTCTTTCGCTAAACGATTCACAGGCCGATCCTCCTTTTTTTTCGGCTCAGCACCGCCGAGAACGGGAACCCACGAGAGGAGAGCAAGAAATAAGATGGTACGAATCATTGTTAGTTTGGCCTCTAGGAAGGAAGAGATATTTTACGAGGTTACCACCATTTCGGTACCGAAATCCGATCCGTGTTTCGCATTTTGCCTTTCGCTTTTGCATTCGCTCTGCTAGTCGCCTTTCGGCTTTCGCATTCGCTCTGTTGCGATCGTTCAGACATCGAGTCGAGGGACTTAGTCATCGTGGAACATTTCGGAACCTCAAGATGAACGAAAACATTGCTGCCCGAACCATGAGCCGATGTTTTGATAGGGCACTCACGAACGCCAGAGTCATTTATCCTCCTAGGGCGCTAATCGAGGTCAGAGTCATCGAGCGATCCACGACACTCACGATGGTCAGAATGATTTACCCCTTTGTGGATTGTTGCGCGATGTTCAGTCGCGGTCGGGGAGCGTTCAATCGCGCCACTTCACTTGGGAGAAATCCGGTCGCAGCCATTGCGTGCCGTTGTGCGGCACATTCACGAATACGCCGTATTTCTGCACATACACCATCTGGCCATACGGTTTCTGGAAACGGAGTGCGCCTCCTTCTGCTTTCACTTCCAGTTGCCCCCAATCGTTCTTCTCGAAGGAGTAAACCCAATGCTCATCCTTGCCATTGATGGGAATGATGGCGAGAGCGGCTTTTTGCTCGGGGCAGTATTCCATCACGCAGGGGAGGCCGGGCAATTCGTGCTTCGGCTTCAGGTCGAGGAAGCGGTTTGTTTTGATGTCATAGACCCAAGTTCGTTTGAAGCCCTCGGGGTTGTTTTTTTCGTGATAGTTGTACTCACACAAAAGAATCTGCTGCCGATCGGGGACGTAGCAAAAAGCTCGTGCTTCGGCCTGATTGCGCATCGGGAACGGCTTGGGTACCTCCTTGACTACCAGCCGATTGGTGTTGATGTCGTAAGCACGGAAAAAGGTTCGAGCAATCCGCCAATCGTAGTAACTCACGGGCACCGAATGAATATCGAGAATTCGCCCCGCAGGATCGACCATCTGCGTTTGCGTATGGTTGTCTGGAGCATCCTTGGGAGTCTTGTCGATGGTGCCGATCCGTTGTTCCCGCCAAACACCCCCCCGATGAATGTCATAGAAGTTGGTCATTTGGGGATCGGTGAATTCCGCGTCCGCATTCCCCGTGAAGCTGGCGCGGTAGGTGGTGCCGACCAAGCGATACATGCGACCGTCGAAGGCCACATACTGATTCCGCATATGACCGGTGCGCGCCTCACCCCCCAGCCCGAGCGTGGAGCCTTCCCAACCGACGATGGGGATATTGTCGTTGTGGCGGCCGATCCCTGTGGTCCAGCGGTTAGCCCCCAGCGAGTAAACATCCACATCGCTCACTTGATAGGTCGAATGACCACCTCCAAAGTAGACGACCCAACCTTGCACGGGGTCCACCGCGAGATTGCCCCAATCCCGACGCGCTGGCTCACGGGGCGGCTGGGCTTGCACCCATGTATTTACAGGGAGTTTTTTCAGTTTCGTAAGTTGTTCGGGATCGTCTGTGGGAATGATATGCGGTCGCACTGGTGGAGCGGCCACATGCTTGGGGGCCAACTCCGCTTTCAACGCTTTCAGATCGAGCCGGAAGGCATACGTCACTTGAGCTTGGGCGGGTCCTTCGGGTTGGATCAGAAGCAACAGGCCCGCCTTCTCATCCAGAGCGAGCATCTGGTTCGGGGTGCTGCCCTGTGTGTGGTTGACCCAGTAGACGGCCCCCGGCCAATCCTGCTCGTCGTGCTTCAACCATTCGCCCTTGTTCAGATCAAGGGACCAGAGCGCCGCCCGAGCGGGTTTGCCGGCTTGCAGGGTGACGAGCAACACACGCTCACTTTTTGGATCGTAAACGAGCAGGGGCAATCGCTGACGGGGGGGACGGTGCTGGCAAGGCAGCTCGCGCCATTGCCGCGTTTTGCAATCGTAAATCC
>CAZFDX010000634.1:0-2707 GCA_964518325.1 uncultured Alcaligenaceae bacterium
GCCCAATCCCTCGAGCCTACCGTCATCCACAGCCCCCCTTCCCGACGTCCTAAGTCGACCCGGTACAGAACTTCCTGTTCCCCTGCCGGTGGCGCCTCCGAAGACGTGGTTGCCTCCGGAACCTTCCCCTCCACCGACCCAAATTGTGTCCGACGTGGGATTGGTTCCGATTTCGGGCTTGCAGGGCGTTCCTCCCAAAGGGGTTGTTCTGACTCCGATTAAAATGATATTGCTGTTCTTGTTCCTGATCGGTGTGATGTGTTTGATTTTTGTGATTGGGTTTTATGTAGGGCGAGCCACAGTTCCACAACCGCTTGGATTGACAAATACCCCAGAAAAATCAAGCAACACCCCCTAAAACCTGAAGAACGAGGGGAACCGCCTAGGATGATGAACAGAGTTGACTTCTCAAGGAGGAACTTTATAAAATTCCTGAAGGAGAATGTCCTATGAACCTCAATAATCCCCCCATCGTTGAGATGTTCATAGGAGCGCAATTTCTAACAAAAAAAGTTGTTGACACCACACAAATCATACACTTTTGGGCCAATAATCTTCAAAAGGACTATCCCATAATCCAAGAAGCAGCCGCTTTGCAGGATGCCTTTGAAAAATTTGATGAATCTCCGAGCACCCACCCACCCACCTTTACACTCAAAATAGGAAACACGCCTTATGTGCGTTATCAGTTCTCCAATAAGGAAGGAGACCGAATTGTTCAACTTCAACCGACCCATTTACTTTTGAACTGGGTTCGGAAGGATTCGGACTACCCACGTTTTTCCGTTCTGAACCGCGATTTTACTGGGATTTTGAATGACTGGGTTGAAGTTCAAAAGGGGAATGATTTTTCTGTGAATCAGTGGGAGTTAGGCTACATCAACTTTATCCCCCGAGGAGGACTTTGGACTACGTTGAACGATTGGCATCGCATTTCGCCATTATTTGCGAATCCGGTCGAAGATTTTTCACGATTGATTCTTGATGATCAGAGTTATCAATGGCGATTTCAAATACCTGAAAAACAGGGGCGTATTACCCTAACGGTAAAACAGCAATACAATGCCCAAAAAGAATGGGGAATGATGTTGAACATCACAGGTCGGGGTCCCGCGTCATCATTAGAACAATTGACCGAACGAATCAACATTGCTCACCGAGAAATCCTATACCTCTTTGAAAAGTTCGCAACGGAGGAAGCTAAGAACTACTGGGGATTCAACAAATGAGCCAGACAAGATCGAAAACTTGTTTTGACGAATCATTAAAGCAAAATACAATTGTTGACCCGTACCAAAATTTCAACGTCTCGTCCCATGTTACGGAGATCAACGACAAGGACGCTCAACACATTTGGGGGGAACAATGGGAGTCACTTAAATCAGTCGTCGCTTCTCATGAGAAGTACGACACCGAAGATACTCCGAAATTGCCCGATGCGGTTGTGACGGGAGCTCGCCGCTTGTTACATCAACTCGAAGCGGGACGAGTATTGCCTCCGGAGGTTATCGCTGGGACAGCAGATGCCACGATTGTTTTTGAGTGGCACGATTGGACTGGTCAGAATATTTTTCGCTCTCTCGAGGTGATTTCCGAAACCGAAGCCGAAGAACTTATACGCGACACCAATAACAAACAAACAACTCTCGAAATGGTAACCTTCTAATGGCAGATAAGCTCTCAACTTCCCTGTCACCGTCGGGGCAAATCTTGAAGGGCAAATTTTTACGACGATTTAAGCCAAACATTAAAGACCCAACCCTCATACCTGCCGAAGCCTTTCGACCCAGTCAAAGCGATGTCGATGGTTTATCTGTTTCTCAATTTGGCCGCCCCGACCTTCCCAACCCGATCGCGAGAGTATTGGCCAACACCAGAAATCCGCCTGAAACCTATAGTGTTTGCCTGTTTGAAACTTCCGATCAGGATGCTTTCACGGTTATTGCCTCTCCAACTCAAGACGATCAGGGTCATGCCCATATTCCCGAGTTACCGGCCTCGTATTGTTTATTGAAGTCGAATGATGAAAAACGCCCCTTCAAGATGATTATGGACGATTTACGCAGGCGTTCCACCATCATCCACAATGCAGGAGATGTCATACCTCCCTTGATTCCACCTGATGACTTAAAGAAGCCAGATATAAAAGCATCCCTGTTGCCACCTACGGATGATACCAATGCTGATACAAATCACTAAACCTATCTGGTTTTTTGAGTAGCTGAATAGGCCTTTCAATTTTTCCCTCTCAATTCTTCCTTATCCACTCTTCTCTCTCAATCCTTGCTTATCTGGAGAGGGGTTGACTCCTGTGGATAATCAAATTTGTTTAAGAACAAGAATCGGAATGGGAACACAAATCGGCAAACAAAAGGAGGTGCGTACATCTTAGATAATCAGAACAACCGATCGAATTGAATGGAATCGAATTGGAGTGGAGCGGAGGGAGTGAGATTCGAACTCACGGTAGGCACAAGTCCTACTCCGGTTTTCAAGACCGGTGCATTAAACCGCTCTGCCATCCCTCCGTTAGGTTCATCCTACAAATTGAGGTAGAACTCGTACAGACATAAAGAAACCGCATCAAGGCCTTAGGTTCGCGGTTTGCGGTTTGCTGGTTCGATTTCGTTTTTCACTTACGATTTTCGTTTTCTTCGTTTCTGGAAACGGATTTGTCAGGGGTGCCCCTAAAACAAGGGAGAAAAAA
>CAZFDX010000635.1:0-2483 GCA_964518325.1 uncultured Alcaligenaceae bacterium
GGAACTTGGCGTTTACCGGTACCGGTTCAAACTCGGGAAGGGCCATTGACCCTGAACTTTTTGCTGTTGTTCACCGAAACAGAAGGGAAATGGGTTGTTGATGTGCTCGATATTTCTCCTCCCGTTGGTGCCGAAGCAACAGGGGAAGTGAAAGTCAAAGACGATAACTTCAAACTCACTTTGAAGATTGGCCCGAACACCATCAACATGGATGGCAAATTGACCGCCAATGCCAAAAAGGCCAAAGGGAACGTGGAGATCGGTAAATCGAGCAATCTCATCGAGATGAATCGTTCCAGCCTGAAGAACTTGACGAAAGACCCCTTTGGCTTACTGCGTGAAGAATTAGAAATAGCCGAGGGAACCCCCAACTATTTCAATGCGTTATATCCGGTCCTTGGTAAAGCTAGCGAAAAGAAACTCAAGGCCGAAGAGGTCCGAACCTTTGTGGATAAGGCCAATAAACTGGCCGAAGATTACGGTGCCCGCTGGCAACGAACGGTGGCGATTCGCACTGCGGAAACCCTAATCACCCAAGAGGATTACATTCCTATTGCTGTCGAGCAAGCCCGATTGGCAGAACGTCTGATTGATCGATCCGATGATTTGTCGGTACAAATTTCTTCGTTGGAATCGGTCGCGAACCTGCTGCGGAAAGGGAAAAAACTCGAAGATGTCAAACAAATCGAATCGCAACTAGCTAAGCTGGAACCCCGCGATTATGCCGACTATTTGAAAAACCATCCGCCGTTCAAGGTCGAAGAATACAAGGGCCGTAAAGCCAAAAGCGATCGAGTGATCCTCGTCGAGTTATTCACCGGTGCCGATTGTGCCCCCTGTGTGGCAGCCGATCTCGCGTGCGATGCGATTGCGAAAGCCTTTAAGCCTACAGAAGTGATCGTGCTGCAATATCATGCCCATATTCCCGGCCCAGACCCGTTAACCGTCCGCGAAGCCGATGATCGCCATGCCTACTATCAGAAGAAAGAAGATGAACGCTTTACCCCCTTCCTTGCCGTGAATGGTAAACCCGAAGCGGGCTTCGGCGGACAAATCCGCGCTGCCAAGGTCAAATATCAATCGTTGCGAGAAAATCTCGAAGAACAGTTGGAAAAACCCGCAACGGGTAAACTGGCCCTTGCGGCTTCCTTAAAAGAAGGGACTATTTCCATCAAGGCCAACGTCTCGGGCTTGAGCAAAACCGGTGAAAAAGTCTCGTTACGCTTTGCCATTGTCGAAGATCGCATTCGTTACACCGGTGCCAACGGGTTACGTTATCATCATTCGGTCGTGCGGGCGATGCCCGAAGGCGTGAAAGGGGTCCCCTGCACGAAGAAAGAGTTTGACCATGCCACGACGGTTAAAGTGAGCGATATTCAAACCGCCATTACCAAATATCTGGATGACTTTACCAATCTCGTTCGCAAAGAGGGAGACGAGAGTTTTAGCTTCTCCGCTCGGCCGGGCACGCTCAAAAATCTCCGTGTGATCGCATTCATTCAGGATGACGAAACCCAAGAAGTGGTTCAATCGGCTGCCGTGGACCTTGAGGAAAAATAATCGCTTCCGCTTCTATGCCTTGGACGATCCTCCCCCCCCCCCGCACACACACTTGAGGAAAAATAATCGCTTCCGCTTCTATGCCTTGGACGATCCAGCCCGCATCGGAACAGACCCTTTCGGTGGCCCTTTCTTTGTTTTTGCGGGGGCTTGTTGAATCCACACGCAGCCAAGTTTCCCAAGAATTTTTCACGCTCGCTCAACAGGGGCATTTAGTCACACGACATTTTGCTTTGTTGTTCGATTCGATGACCCCGATCGAGGCGATTCATTTTGAAGTGGTTACCGGTCAAGTAGGGATCGTCCAGTTGCCTTGTTTTCTGCCTCAAGAAACGACCGGCAAAACCAGCTATCTTTTGAACGAATTGATACAGAATCAGCCGGAGCTTCGATTGGCCTATTGTTTGACGGATCATTCCCCCGAAGCACATGAAGCATTAACTCAGGCCCATTTCCGACGGATCACCCATATGGAAACGTGGTGTGTGGATTTGGAACCTTTGGCGATTTCGGAAACTTCTCCCCCCCCTGAGGGGATCATCCACCATCCCCAATCGATTCACGATTGCGTTTCCTTATTAGCACAAACGCAATCCCGTTCAACGGACCTTCTCGAACTGGAAGGAATCCGAACCCCCGAAGAGGTTTGGCGTGGGTACGCTTTGGTTGCCCCACAGGAATCGTCTTGGTGGATGCACAGTCGCGAAGGGCAACCCGTTGCCTTGGCGATTGTCGATCAAAGGCAGTCCCATCGTTGGGGCTTGGCCTATCTGGGGGTTCTGCCGGCGTATCGTCAAGAAGGGATTGGTTCTTTAATCCTTTCGGGGCTTTTGGCAAAAGCCAAAAGCGCTGGGGTCAAAATGATCGATCTTCTTGTTGATTCCCGTAACATCGCTGCCAAACATTTATACGCCTCTCAGGGG
>CAZFDX010000636.1:0-5220 GCA_964518325.1 uncultured Alcaligenaceae bacterium
TGATTTCCTAAAATTTGTCCGAAGCGGATTCTCTCTCCTGATTCCCTCGGAACTATGATGAGGTGCCACGATGCGTTTTGCTCCTTGTGCCTTGCTGGTGTTGTGGGTCATTCTCCTGAGCGAAGCCGGCTCGTCCGCTCAAGCGCCACCACCACCGCCGCCTCCTGCCAAACTGGAACTCAAAACTACGGGATTCACAGACGAGATAGCTTATGCTAAGATCGATTGGGAAATCAAGAATCTTGGCATGCGAACTCCCCATGGATTAAAACCGGTCGTTGAGATAAAGTATAAAGGAATGATCATTCCGGATACAGATTATTTACACGAATTTAAGAATCCCAACGGTTCTGAAGTGATTATCAAGCCTAGTATTCCAATTGGTAAACACAAAATTAGTCTTAAGATTCGGCTCAGTGATAATTCCATTATTGAAGATGAGATCGAGGTAAATTTCAAAAAGAAATGATATATAGGAATTTCATTCAACCAAATCCATAAAATTGATCTCTTATAATTTATATACAATAGAGGATTGGAGAGATAATTCCTTCGGATGTTTTGTTCTATCATGAAAGGATTATGTCCAATAGACCTAAGTTAAAGCCAAGGAGAGGCAGATGCGTAAAGGAATAACCTTAATTGAGTTACTCGTGGTGGTTGGAATTATCACCGTTTTGATAGGAATGTTGCTGCCAGCTGTGCAACAAATTCGAGAAGCAGCTTTATTATCACAAAGCCAAAACAATCTCCGTCAAATGTTGCTCGGTTTTCACAATGCAGCTAGTGACCATGATGGGCATTTACCTGCCATTTATGAAAATTTTAATCATGAGGTCTACTACAAATATGGTCCTTTTTTGGCACTTCTACTTTATGCTGGTCAAGAACCTCAGTATCGACAATATGATGAGAAGATGTCCGAAGTAGAATCCACTTTTGAAACTGGACTTGATATCCCAGTCAAAATATATATCAATCCATTAGATCGATCGTACTGTCATTCGAATTCCATGCTAAATAGGTATTATATAAATATAGAACCAAAAAAACTTTCTGTGTCAAGCTATGCTTTGAATGCTCAATTCTTCTGGTCTTATCCTTCATTAGATCACATCCAAGATGGAGCATCGCAAACAATCTGGTTGACAGAACACTACGCTTATAATTGTAATCAAACTACATTTATTTATCCATTAACCATGTCAAGTCGTTGGCAACCTATGCAACCCCCGACGTTTGCACATGCTCATGAACAAGGATACCGGCCTTATCCCGGAGACTATTATCCAATAACGTCCGGTAATCCACCTGTCAGTAATTCAGAGGGTGGGAAAACTTTTCAAGTCAAACCACGAGTGGAGGACTGCGATCCGAGGTTACCAAATGCTAGTTCTTCACGGGGCTTACAAGTGGGTATGGCAGATGGAAGTGTAAGGATCATCTCTCCCAAAGTGTCAGCAACAACATTTTGGTCAGCTGTAACTCCCAACGGTGGTGAAGTGCTCGGCAACGATTGGTGAGCAGCCCGGCCGAACGAGGCGTTATCCTTACTGCGATTTCATAGAATTTGGTTTTCGCTAACCGCCTCGGCTGTGAGCTTTGAGTTTTATCTCTGATTCGATCCATCCCAATCGATCTTATTACCCCTTTACGAGTGAAGTCCCATGAATAACGTGATTAAATGAAATACGTTATTGTCATTCCGGATGGATGTGCCGACGAACCTCTCGAATCACTCGGTGGAAGAACCCCGTTGCAAGCGGCCAAGCTCCCCAACATGGACCGTGTCGTTCAACAGGGAGTCATCGGATTATCTAATAATGTTCCGCAATCGCTGACACCGGCTAGCGATGTGGCCACCTTGAGCCTGTTTGGTTACGATCCTCTCGAAGTTTACACGGGTCGAGCACCGCTCGAAGCCGTGGCTATGGGCCTTCGACTTGGACCAAACGACTGGGCGATTCGTTGTAATACCATCACGGTAAAAAATGGTCTGATGCACGACTTTACCGCAGGTCATATTTCCAGTGAAGAGGGAGCCAAACTCATGGCGACCCTGCAAGAAAAGTTATCGGGTCCTGTGGCTGGAGGGACAATCGAATTTCATGCGGGTGTTCAATATCGTAATATCCTTCTGTTTCGGGGCGATGGAACACTCACACCGTTTGATTCTTCGACCAAAACGCAACCTCCTCATGATATTCCCGATAAACCCGCGGCCGATTATTTGCCCAAGGGTCTCGGATCACAGATGCTCTGCGACTTGATGGAAAAAAGTCAACCATTGTTTGAGGATCATCCTGTGAATGTGGCTCGGCGGCAGCAAGGTCAAAAGGAGGCCACTCAGATTTGGCTTTGGGGGCAAGGCAAAGCGCCGAGCGTGAAATCGTTTGCGGAGCTTTATGGCCCCAAGGGAGCGATTATTTCGGCAGTCGATCTGGTCCGAGGAACCGGGATGCTCATCGGCTGGACCCGAATCGATGCTCCCGGAGCGACCGGTTATCTGGATACCGACTATGCCAGCAAAGGGCGCACGGCGATAGAAGCACTCAAAACGCATGATTTAGTTTGTGTGCATATCGAAGCTCCCGATGAGGCCTCTCATGAAGGTCGTGTGGAGGAGAAAATCAAGGCGTTAGAGGAGATTGATACGAAAATCGTTGGCCCTCTTCTGGAAGCCTTGCCCCGATATTCGGAGTGGAGAATTCTGATTTCGCCGGACCATCGCACCACGATCCGCACCCGTGCCCATGCTTATGGAGCGGTACCTTTTACGATTGCGGGAACGGGCATCGCTCCAGATGAATTTCAGACTTATGATGAGCCGACCGCCAGTCGTTCGAGCAGACAATTCGATCCGGGCTGGCAGCTCATGAGTTGGTTCCTAGGGCAAAGATAAAATCTGCAGCGGTTCCATTTCTGCAGCAGGTTCATAAAACGATTGCACGGTGAATCTAGCTCTTACCCGAACGAATTTATGGCTCATCCCCTCTTTGGTCCCGAAGTCCGATTGGCGCTGAAAACCAATGATACCGAAGGACTGAAAACAGTCGTTGAGAATCTCCACCCTTCAACTGTCGCAGAAATTCTCTCCGAGGATGAATTTAGCCCATCAGAAGTTTGGCAGATTTTAGGGACGGCAGAATATCGCAAGCAAGCCAACGTCTTTGAGTATTTCCCCCCCGCATGGCAGGTGACCCTAGCCGATAAAGGCGATCCCCAACAAGTGGCCAAAATCATCGAGCACATGGCCCACGATGAGCGTGTGGACCTGCTGCGCAGATTATCGAGCGAAACATCCGAACGGGTATTAAAGTTCGTTGATGAAGCCAGTCAACGCGACATCAGAGCCTTGGCCGGTTACGAGGAAGGAACCGTCGGATCGTTGATGACGACCGATTATGCTTGGGTCCCCAGCGATATTACAATCAATCAGGCGATAGAACGATTGAGGCAACAAGCAGCAGATCGGGAAACCATTTACTACATCTACACACTGGATGAACAAACTCGACGCCTCAAGGGAGTGTTCACACTTCAAGAGATGATTCTGGCTTCTCCGAATGTGAAAGTCAACGAGATCATGGAATCGGGCGGATTGGTAACATTACGCCCCCAAGATGAACCAATTCGGGCTGCCGAACTGCTGCGAAAATACGACTTCCTTGCTCTTCCTGTGGTCGATGATGAAGGGCGACTACTCGGGATAGTCACGCATGATGACGTGTTGGATTTAATCGATGCCGAGGCCACCGAAGATTTACAAAGGCAAGCGGCCGTCGGCCACATCGAAGGGAGCTATTTGGATGCCGGTTTCGTCAATGTTTGGCGAAAAAGAACGGGCTGGCTTTCGATGCTTTTCGTGGCCGAGATGCTCACCTATAACGTCACCACCATTTTTGAGGAGCCAATCGAAAACGTCAAAGTTCTCAAATACTTTATCCCGTTGTGTATCGCCACAGGAGGGAATTCCGGTACCCAAGCAGCGACTTTGGTCCTGCGGGCCATGGCGTTAGGACAAATCTCCCCGAAGGATTGGATACGCATCCTGCGCTTTGAATTATTGATGGGGATGGCCATGGGGTTGGCCCTTGGGATCATCGGCATCGGTCGGGCACAACTGGTGAGTTCCGATATGCTCGTTTACGAAGGAGAACGGGCCGGTCAACCAGTGGATCGTTTTTATTTCTCGATTATGCTGGGGATCATCGTCATGCTTATTTGCATGGCAGGGACGTTAACGGGTGCGACATTCCCTCTTATACTCAAAAGAGTATTTAAGGCAGACCCTGCCTTGGCCTCGGGGCCGGCTGTGGCTACTTTAATCGATGTGCTCGGTATTGTGATTCTTTTTGGTATCGCTTGGGTGTTTCTCCTGTGACCAGTTACGCACTTCGTGTCGGCATCTTTTCCGGAACAGATTTTCGACTCCATTGGACCACACCCACATTAGCCGTGTTGGCCTTGGCGCATGGTTGGTATTTCTTCGATTTTCAAACGGGGCTGATGAACCTTGCCCTGTGCCTTGGGGTAATACTCTGCCTAATTATTCATGGCGTTGCCCACAAACTCGCTGCCCGTCGTTTGGGGATACCCACCCGAGGGATTGTGATTCATCCGCTTTGGACCATCGAAGGCTATGGCCGAATTGGTGAAAAACCGCGTGAGGAATTCACCTTGGCTTTGGCAGGCATTTTAGCGCAAGGATTGATCTCGACCTGTTTGGGGGGGGGGTTAGCGTTATTCGGCGAATCACTAAGCCCTCAATTCGACGAAACCAAGCCCTACTCCGTGAGCGTTTACCTAAATCAACTTTTTTGGGCCAACTTATTCCTCACCGCACTCGACATCCTTCCTGCCTATCCCACCGATGGAGGAAGAATTTTTCGTGCTGCCTTGGCGATGACGCAAACACGTCTCCGCGCCACGGAGCTGAGTATCAGCTTGTCGGCTGTTTTTTCGCTCGTTATGCTCATCGCCAGTTATTTTTTGAAGACCCCCATCATGGGCTTCGCGGCAATTGCCCTGTTCCTCTCAGGCCAAGAGGAACTCAATCGGGAACGATTTTTTGAATCACTTAAACGCCCCCCTGAAGATGATCCCGAACCTCCGCCCCCGTTCAATCCCAGCCCGATCGATCGAGTGACCGCAGGAATGACCCTCACTGCAGAACCCGATTTCACGGGTTTCATTTGGAATGAACAAGCACGCCTGTGG